>CALCMJ010000024.1 GCA_937967615.1 uncultured Saprospiraceae bacterium | reverse complement strand
TAGATTTTATCGAAAAATTGCGTTAAGGAAAGGTAAAATCCTTAATTTATAGCAACTTATGGACGCTTTTGTTCGATTATTACAATGTATAAGGAAAACTATATTGTGAAAAAATTCAAATTTATACTCTTCTCAGTAACGGTGTTATTTACTATTAATCTTAGTGGACAGAAGAACATCGATTTAAAAAATGCTTCATTAGAAGGTAATCCTACGCAAGGGACATACATCAATGGGTTAATTCCAACGAATGTACCTCCAGGTTGGAAAGATTGTGGGCTTATGGCTTTTCCTAAAGAATCCCCACCGGACATACATCCTAAAGGTTTTTGGAAAAATGAACTTATGGCGAGTGAGGGTGAGACTTATTTAGGTATGGTAGTGCGTGACAATGAGACTTGGGAATCTGTAACGCAGCGTCTTCCCCAAGCTATGGAATCAGGCATGTGTTATACGTTCACAGTTGATCTTGCACGTTCAAAAGATTACTGGAGTCATTCTCACCTGAATGGTTCTGTTACAAATTATACAGAACCTACGTTACTCCGCGTTTGGGGAGGAACTGGGTACTGCGACCAGAGTCAACTTTTAGTGGAATCTCCACCTATAAAGAACAGTGAGTGGAAAACTTATACATTAGAATTTGAAGCAAATGCTTCTTATAGATTTATTACGCTAGAAGCTTTCTACAAGACGCCGGTATTGTTTCCGTACAATGGGCATATTCTTATGGACAATATAACAACTTTGATTGCTTATAATTGTAATGAAGAACCTCAGCTTGCTAGCAATGCGCCATCAAAGCCAAAGGAGAAGATCATACCTCCGCATAAACGTAAAAAGAAAAAGGAAGAGCCTGAAGTAGCAAAAGATGAAGTGCCTATTACTGCTAGTGTTACAAAAAAATCTAAGATTATTGAAGAGCTAGACAGAAGCACAATTAAGAAAGGACAAAAGATACGTATTCCTGATTTACAATTTGATGCAGATTCTGAAACGCTTTCAACTTCATTCTATCCTACACTAGATGAAGTATTTGCTTTCATGGAAGCAAATGCGGATGTAAGTATAGAGATAGGTGGACATACGAATCTTAAGCCGAAAAATAAGTACTGCGATGCGTTATCTGAAAAAAGGGCCAAGTCTGTTGCGTCTTATTTAATCACAAAGGGAGTGGATAAAGATCGCATAAGTTACTACGGCTACGGAAAACGTAAACCAGTTATGCGAAGTACTTCTGATGAGGCAAATAAGAAAAATCAACGAGTGGAGATTAAAATCTTAAGTGTGGGTTAGTCAGTCATTTTTTTAATGCAAATTTCGCATATATTAACGGCACTACTCCAATCTAAAATTTACAGGAATCAAATATTTCACCCTGACAACGCTGCCATCATACTTATACGGCTTAAACCCATCTTTGCAGCCTCTTCGTATTGCACTTTCTGCCTCTCTATCACATTCTGCTGATAATGATTGTATCTTTTTAATGCTTTCAACAATTCCCTCTTCGTTTATTTCTAGTTCGAACAAAACTGACCCTTGAATATTGTTTTCTCTGGCATTTGCTGGGTATCTTAATTTTGAATACATGTCGCGATAAAATTTATCCTCCCCATTTATAGGTTCAGGTTTGTTCTCTGTATTTAATTCCTCATAAACTCCATTTTGGAAAACTAGAACGCGGGTTTCTAAAATTATTAAGTTTTGTGATTTTGAGCTATCTGTTTTAATTTTTTGTGAGCATGAAACACAAAACAATGTTATCAATAATACTATAAAGGGCAAGAATGGATTTTTTTGAAATTTTTTAGGCTGATTATATTTCTTTATCATCTCGTGTTATTTACATTCCTTTTCTGTTCAACTTAAAATTTACTAAGTCTTGATAATTGAAACTAAATTTTTAAGTTTTTCATTACATGGCTTCTACTTTTGTCTGTAGAGGAATCTCCTTATGCTAGCGTCTGGATTAGAATTCCAAGTATTGCAATCAGCAAACATAATGGTGAATAATATTTACGATCTAACTTACTAAATTCTGTAGATCTGATCTTACTGAAAAATCCGACATATTTAAAATCACCAATTGCACGTATTAGAAAAATAATGCTGACAAGCCAACCTAAATATTTGGAGATTATGGGACTCAGTTCCATTTCAAATATTTGCGCCTTCCAAAAATAAAAGAGTGCAATGGCCAATAAAGCTATTGCAACTAGGCCAGTAAGAAATGGACTTGGTTGTGATGGGCCCTTCTTGCCTGGTATTACAGGAAAGACCTTAGCCACGTTGTCTATACCTCTAAATGCCCAATTAAAATGCAATAGAGAAATAGAAAGAAATACAATTGCTAAAACAATACTTAATACGAATATCATTTATTGAAAATAGAATTATTTAAGCCAAAAATTTAATAAGCTCTTGCTTAATTTGATCAAATTCTAGCAAGAAACCATCGTGTCCGTAATTACTTTTGATCTCAACATATTTTCCTTTGGGAATAAAGTCTGCAAGAAATTTTTGTTCTTGAGCAGGTATTAAGATGTCAGAATCAATTCCTATACAAAGAGTCTTACACATTATTTTAGACAGGGCATGTTTAATAGATTTTCTTCCTCTACCTATATTATGCGTATCCAGCGTGTTCAACAATTTGTAATAGCATAGAGGGTCAAATCTGTCAACTAATTTTTTTCCCTGATACCTGATATAGGAGCTTGCTTTGAAATTATTTGTTACCTCAGCACTTTCTTCTCTCTGCGACTCACTTATAGAATCAAATGTTCTATAAAAATTGAGGGCCATGCCTCTAGCAGCCATAAGTCCCTTACTCCCTGCTGCTTCCTTTTGCGTCCCAAAACTACAGTCAGCTTCCAAGGCCATCCGTTGGCCTTCATGTACAGCTATGTTGAATGGACTTTCTAGCGCTGCTGAACAAAGCAAAACCAAATGTTCAACTCGCAGATTTAAAAGGTAAGCCATTTCAAGTGCAATATTTCCTCCACAGGAACCACCAATAAGCAAATGTATATCTTTTAATCCAAGGTGTTTTGCTAATAGTAAATTTGCTTTAGCACAATCACGCAAAGTCAGCTCCGGAAAATCTAAGTTGTATTTCTTTGAAGTTGAAGAATTGTCTGATAAGGGCGAACTGCTACCGTAAGGTGAGCCTAAATTATTTGCGCAGATTATGAAAAATTTAGAAGGATCAAAAACTGAACCCTCACCAAACAAACCAGACCACCAGTTGGACACGTCTGAATTTGCAGTCAAAGCATGACATACCCATATTACATTTGATTTGTCTGAATTTAGTTTACCATAAGCGCTGTACTCAATTTGCAAATTTTGTATTTCGTCACCAAGTTCCAAGGCAAAGACTTTGTCATAATGGAATGTTGCTCTTGTCATTATAATGAATTTAAAGCTTGTTCTATATCCTGTTTAATATCATCAATATGCTCAAGCCCCACTGAGATACGTACAAGGCCATTCGTAATGCCTAAAGAAAGACGCTCTTCCTCTGGCATGCGTAAGTGTGTTGTAGAAGCAGGGTGAGATACAATGCTCCGAGTATCACCAATATTAGCAGTTAACGAGCAAAGCTTAACAGCGTTTAAAAACTTAATTCCATTATCAATTCCTCCCTTTAATTCAAAGCTTATGATCCCACCTCCTTGTGTCATTTGTTTCTTAGCAAGTTTGTACTGGCTATGGGATGACAGGAAGGGGTATTTCACTGAATTTATGTTTTTACTTTTCTCTAAATAGTTTGCAAGTTCTAACGCATTCTGACAATGGCGGTCCATCCTCACAGCTAACGTTTCTAGACTTTTACTCAGTACCCATGCATTGAAGGGAGACAGACACGCTCCAGTCCGACGGATAAACTGATATACTTTTTCAATATGTTCTTTACTCCCAGCGACTGCGCCACCCAATACTCTGCCTTGGCCGTCTATAAATTTAGTCGCAGAATGCACAATAAGGT
This sequence comes from uncultured Saprospiraceae bacterium, assembly GCA_937967615.1. GTDB lineage: Bacteria > Bacteroidota > Bacteroidia > Chitinophagales > Saprospiraceae > CALCMJ01. The sequence goes on along the minus strand of CALCMJ010000024.1, from coordinate 2,803 downwards.
CAGCTCCAAATTTTGCTGGCTGCTGCAAATAAGGTGTAGCAAAACAATTGTCGACATTAAACAACATTTCATGTTCTTTGCACATCTGAGAAGCGTAGCTCAAATCAATTATATCCAAGCCTGGATTTGAGGGCGTCTCCACATAAAACATTTTTGTATTTACTTGAATTGCTTCTTTCCAAGTTTCAGGCTTACATGGGTCTACATAAGTACAATCTATTCCATATTCCTTAAGTGTATGTGAGAGTACCTGAAATGTAGACCCAAAGATTGCTCTGGAAGCAAGTACATGATCGCCCTGCTTTAAAAAAGCTAGAAAACTTGCAAAGACTGCAGCCATTCCTGAAGCTGTAGCTATTGCGGATTCAACGTTCTCAAGTGAAGCAATTTTTTCTTCAAATTCTTTGACACTTGGATTGGAAAACCTGGAGTAAATATTCCCTTCTTCACTGCCTTCAAACACGGCTTGCATCTGCTCTGCACTATCAAAAACGAAGGATGAACTTGGATAAATCGCTGTACTATGTTCGCGATGTTGCGTCCTTTCTGTCTGTATTCGTATTGCTCTAGTTTCAAATTTCATATATAATTGTGTAAACATTTTAAACAAAAAAAGCCTTCCAGAAATATCCTGGAAGGCTTTGATTTATATTTTATTTTATAAATACAAGTATCAGGATATGCTAGGTTCTGGGAACCAACACATACACATCATACAAATATTCATATTTTTAATCATGGCCTAAATATAGATTTAAAAAGATTAGAATTCCAGTTTGGAAGTATCTTAAGTAAATTTTAAGATTCAATGATTTCAAAACTACTCGTGATCTTGGCAGCCTTTTCTAACATTAAAGAAACAGAACAATACTTTTCCAAAGAAGATTGTACAGCCTGCTCAGCTTTCTTCTCCTTGATCTTGCCATATAACTTATAGTGTAGATGAATGTCAGTGTAGGTTCTAGGTATTTCTTCTCTTCGCTTACCCTCTACCTCCACTTCAATATTTTTTAACTCTTGTTTCATTTTTTGTAGGATCATGACTATATCAATAGTACTACATCCTGCGGCTGCCATTAGCACAGCCTGCATAGGCCCAGTTGCTTTCCCGTTATTCCCGAGAGCGATAGAATGTCCGCTTTCATTGGTAGCTTTGAAAAGATCAAGTGCGCCATCTGTTTTTAATTGAATTTTCATAATCTTCAGTTTTAATTAATATACGTTTCATAAAATTATGAAAACACGATTGTCTTATTTTTATATGGAATGATCTTATGATTAATATGTTCCCATACAGCTTGTGCTAATACTCTTTTTTCAACATCCTTACCCTTTCTACGCATCTCAGCTATAGAATCATTGTGCGAAATTGGAATTATATCTTGAGCTATTATAGGACCAGCATCCAAGTCTTCTGTTACATAATGTGCCGTTGCACCCATAATTTTTACCCCTCTTTCATACGCTGAACGATACGGGTTTGCTCCTGGAAAAGCTGGCAAAGAGGAATGGTGAATATTTATTATTTTGTTTGGATAATTTTCAATAAACTCTCCAGTAAGAATTTGCATATATCTTGCTAGAATAATGAGATCGATATTATATTTTTCTATCAATGCCATCTCCTTTTTTTCCATTTCCTTCTTATTCGCTTTTGTAATTGGGATGTGGTAATAAGGAATTTTATGGCGTTCTGCTATGTGATGAAATTTTTCATGATTACTGATAATAAGAGGAATTTCAATTTTCCATTCACCGGATTCCCATCTATTCAAAATATCAAAAAAGCAATGTGCATGTTTTGACACAAAAAGAGCAACCCTTGGAATGCACTGGCAAAATTCAATATCCCAGTCCATTTCAAAACGTTTTGCGACTAAGGTTTCAAAATAATCTTTGACCTTTTCCTCTGGTATAGCAAAGCCTTTCAACTGCCATTCCACACGCATAAAAAACTGTCTTGACTCTGTTTCTATGTGTTCATCCAGGTTAATAATATTACCAGAATTCTTTTGAAGAAAATCTGTGACAGCTGCCACAACACCACTTTGATCTGTGCAACTTATAAGAAGAATGGCTGTTTCTTTCACGCTTTCATTGTTTAATACGCTATATCATAATATGGAGCAAAAAATAAGCCTAAAAACCTAATTATTGATTTCAAATTTACTTTTTAAAAGAATATTGTTCTGTATAACAAAAATTAACTACTAATATGTTTCTTTTTTATATTAATTCTGACTAATATTATTCTGCATTAATTACTTTATTCAATTAAATCGAAAACAATGATAGGATTAATTATTTCTTTGATTAGTGGAGCTGTAGGTGGAAACGTTGCTGGAAAGCTTATGCCTTCTTCTTCATTAGGAACCTTGTGGAATTCTGTTGCAGGAATTGCAGGTGGTGGTATTGGATCATCAATTTTAGGAATGCTTGGTGTGGGAGCGGCTTCAGCGGCTGATGCTTCTGCAAGCGGTGGAATGCCAGATATCGGTACCCTATTAGGAATGGGTGGTTCCGGACTTGTAGGCGGTGGCGTTGTAATGGCTGTCTTGGGTTTCATTAGAAAAGCAATGAACAAAGGTTAAACATTTTGACCTGTATGAAAAACTAGAGCCTACTCATTTGAGTGGGCTTTTTTTATGGAGTTGTTAGACGCTCGATGTTTTTTAGACGTTAGACGCTAGATTTTTGAAGAATTGGCTGATTGTGTGCTTTGGTTTGGAAAACTTAAAACCCTCTTATAAAGGTTTTCGCACTACGTGCTAGTTTTAGGTAACAGGATTTGAACCAGAATTTT
>CALCMJ010000023.1 GCA_937967615.1 uncultured Saprospiraceae bacterium | reverse complement strand
AGTTTAAAGACCTATCCAGCAAGGCACCTGAATGGTATTACTACGAAAACGGAAGACAAGCAACATATGATGATTTCCAAAGAGATCTCGCAATGGAAGATATTGGAAAGACTATGTCCACACCACCTGTAGCGGACAAGGGTTCGAGTTCTTTTAATCGCAGAAGTGGTGGTGGATCAGTTGGCGGTGGTTTTGGAGGAGGCGGTGGTGGCGGTTGGTAGTGATTAAATTTAGATTAAAAAAGCTTGCTAAACCGGCATCTTAATACTTATCTCAAATCCATCTGTTGAGTTTCATTGCGTCTTCAACAGAACTACAATCTTTAAATTTAACTGCATTGTAAATCTTTTCAGCATTCTCCTTTATCTCTTTCGTCTCTACAAGGTCTTCCTCAAATATTCTATTTATAAGATCGTCTAGTTCTTCACATGTTTTTTCTTGATAATTAACAATAGGTGATGCACTTACGAAGCTGCATAGACAAAAGAATCCTAAGACATTTACATAGAAGATTGGAAATTGCTTTATGTTAAACATGTATAATCAAGAAGAAGTTTTGTTCAGTTTTTTTATTTCTTGCCAGTTCTATATTTACAAAGTACGCATATTCATTTCCTTCTTTATCAAAAAACCTGAATTGTAAATGTATAATATTGGCTTTTGTCGTGCTTTGTATAACTTTCTATTCTATTTTTCTAAAGTCTTTACCATTCCGCCAATCATGCACATAAGGAGTATTGTCTCTACCACTAAACACCGCAATAAACCCATCAGGCAAATCCAAACCATAAATACTTTTCATCAGTTTACTGCGAGGACCTACTAATTTTTCTGCAATGGATTCATAGGTGTTTCCTTCGTTATCAAAGACGTGCTGTGTTGTTGTAATATACGGACTTGTTTTATTCCTAGTGTTAACTGTAATGACATACAGAGCGTCTGTTATTTTCTCAATCCTCCAAGAGTCTCCAGCTTCCCCTATTTTCTTTTTTGTATTGTCACCCTTTAGATGTAAATACACCGCTGATGAATCAGAACTGGTAAATAATTCTGACTTGTATTGCACTTCTTGATTCGTGAGTGGAATAATGATATTTCCATCCATGTCTATGATCCCTTTCTTATCCTCCTGCATTGCAAAAACTAAAGTGCTGTCTTCTTGTAATATCTTTAATCGGTCATAGCTCGTATTAAGGAGGGTATTATTATTAAGGTCTATGATGTTTGCGTATTTCTTCCCTTGTTGATCTATTCCACTTACCGTTGTATACTGATAAATAAAGGGATCTGCTTCGGTATATGTCAGATTTGATATTTCTTTGCCTGATACATCTATATATCCCATACGGTAATCCGGTGAATCCATGTTCATTAACTTCTCCCTGGATAGTCTAAAATCTTGATACTTTTTGATCTGCTCCAGATTGCTCAAATATTCTTTTTTATCTAAGATCTTCCCTACAACAATTCTATTGTTGTGAATCTTTTCATTGGGATCACGTTCAAAAAAATCATAGGTGTTTTTTGATATTCTTTTCCCATCTCTATCATACAAAGAAAAACTCATGTCATCGTATTTTCCTAAAGCATACAATTCGCTGCCAATTGTGAAGATCAAATGTCTATCTGGTTTAATAATCCAGTCACCCTCAAAATTAATAACTCCTTGGCGTGGCTTCTCTACCTGGGTAATAAAATCATCTCGATGCACCACTCGTATGCCCCCCGTTTCTCCTGTTTTATTATAGGTATAGTTTTCTGGCAAAGCATAAGCTTCAGGACTTATCTCCATTCCTTTATCATTAAAAATTACATTTAAATGCTCCTCAGCAGTTGTTTGCTTTTTCTTCCGCCCAAAATAAATATAGCGTCCAGTTTTCGCGTCGCTATTAGAAAAGAAACTGTACTCGGCGTCCGTGTACTCTTTTCCATTTTTATCCACCCGTTTAAGTTTTTGATTTCTGCGAAATGCGTTCGTTGCAATAAATTCTCCCTGTAAAGAATAGTGATGGATACTATCTTTTTCAACAAAATAAAAGCCCATGTCATCGCATTGAATATTTTTTTGAGTGGGATTCAGAGGATAGACTTCCTTTCCTTCTAAATTAAATAATCGCATACTGTCTCTTTGCACACTTGCTTTGATGAGGTCACATCTACCTAAAAATCTGATTTCGCGATACTGTAGAGGAATTATTACGTTTCCTAAGCTGTCTACTAAACCTCTTTTGACTGGATATCCAGTATCCGCCCTTACTTGGAAATAACCCGTCTTGTCCTTAATGTCTGGAGTGATTTCTGCATAGTCCATCTCAAGTACTTTGCTAAAATTTTCATCCAAAATCCCAGATATATTATTTAAGTCTGTAAAGACATAACGCGCATTTTGTGCTACTTGTATATTCTTATAAAGCGTGTCTAAAATGAATTCCCCCTTTGTGTTAACAAGTCCTACTTTCCCATTCCCTCTAATTAAAAATTGATCCTCTTTAAAGTCTCTTGGTTTTTCTATACTATATCCTTTGAAGTCAAAGATAAATTCTCCATCTAAAGTGTACACCGCACTCTTTTCATCTGAATTAACAATAACAAGATCTTGAAAGACACTTAATCTCCCAGGTTCAAATATTTCTCTTCCACTTTGATCAATTATAGTCGCTCTATTCTCAGTCCTTCCGTTTTCAAGTGTAAACTCCCTAGTCGCTTTGATATGCTTTCCTGTGTGTAAGTTTAAGAGATACTTGTAATTATAGGGAGTAAGTTGTTTTCCTTTAATAGAAAATAGCGCGTGTTGTTTTTCTTCATTTTTTGCAAATAGAAAATTAGGATTAAGAACATAAGCATCAAATACATCTTGTGTCAATATTTCAGTTCCTGTAGTGTCTATAAAATTTATCGCGTTATTTAGTTTTGCAACTTTAACAAGTCCATTCTTGGCAATTGCTGGGCTAATCATTCCACCTTCTATTTCCCGTATAGCTTTTGAAAGTTCTCTATAGGCAGTATAAGTATTCTTTGGATGATCTGGGTGTATGAAAAAGACCTGATTGTTATCATAATCTATGTATTTGTACAATTCCGGTACCTGAGTTATTTTCCCATTTTCGTCCAACCTGTGAAAAGCATGAGCAATGCTAGCTTTTTGCAAACTTGGCTCAATCAATATCTTTCCTTTATCATTTATCAGCCCCCACACATTTCTCTTCTTTACCTGTATCAGTCCTGAGTTTCCATTATAGTTTATTTGTTGATACTGAGGTTCTAAAATTATATTACCGGAAATATCTGCTAAGCCTACCCAGCCTTCTTCGTCCACGAATGGCAATGAAATTTCTTGCAAATAGGCATTGTAGTAAAGACATAATAGACAAATAGTACTTAGAAGTTTTATCATTGGATTCACATTGCTATTAGCAAATTAAAAATTATTACTGGCTTTACAATATGTATCCTATTTGAATTAAGATTTTATTTCTGCATGCAATTTAAATATATCAGTGATGTGGGTCCAAACAACTACTGGAACTACCACTGCCGGTAAAAGTATAAATGGAAAATAATTTAAACCTATGCTTGGTTGGTCAATAGACAATTGTTGAAAAGGCAAATCTGCTGATAAAATCCCTATAGTCATTATGAATAATACAAAGACTAAAGCCAAGTAATTCCAAAACAATAGTCCCCTTTTACTGAGCTTGCTCTTTAGGAAAAAGTATCCTATGATAGGAGCTGTGATACCTGCAAGAATGTCAAAGTTCCATCCTTCAAAACTCATTATCTTTGGAACCAAGGCATAAATAAATAACTGATGTAATACAATTTCTACAGGGAGTCTTACAGAATGTAAAAATGTACTTATTCGGCTATCTCTATTTGCTAGTATCCTTTCCCTTTGTTTTGGTAGAAGGCTGTAAATTATCAGAAGCAATGGAGGCACAAGCACTAGAGCAAATCTTGGCGGAACAGACTTATCATTTTCGTAAAATCCATTATAAGCCAAAATGCATTGGAGGATGGACCATAGAACGATAACAAAAGTGCTCTTCTTAGATTTGTTGGATAAATAATAAAATACTATAGTGAGTGTGGTTGTAAATATAAACAGGAGCTTAATCCATAATGGTAAGTTGTCTATCATAATTTAGTCCTTCTATTATCTCTTGAATTTATTTTTCTTAAATGTTTTTGTTCTTAATTTAAAATCTTCGTCCTGAAGTTTTGATTCTTTGTACCCTTCCTTTAGTAACCAAGCTCCAGAAATGATAGCACCAAAAGCAACAATGTATGAGGAGCCTCTGGCTGAGTATGATACAAATGTAACTAGTAAGCCTATGATCAAAGTAACTGAACCTCCTATGATCTTAATCATTGAAAAATTTCTTGTTTGACTGATTAATTCATTTTTTACTATCTCGTCATCTATTTTGAATAATATCTTTTTTGCAATATCTTTTGGCAGTACATTCACATTTAGTTGCTTAATAATCTGATCTTTATCAAATCCTTTTTTTAAGAGTTTCTCCGTTTCTTTCAATAATGAATTTACATCATTTTCCATAGTGTGCTTATAAACTTAATGCGACTTGATTAACTAATTTAAATTATTAAATATAATTAGTCTTATCAAAAAGGTTTTATCTTAACAATTAGAATTTCTCCATCATGAAAAATACAAGCAAAAAAACATCTAGAAGAGCATTTATGAACTCTGTAATTAAAACCAGTGCAGTTGTTCCTTTTATTGGGGCACAGAGTCTTTCTGCTGCTGCTTCTAGGGTCAATATAAAACCTGATTCTCCTCTAAAAATTCTGATTCTAGGAGGAACCAGTTTTTTAGGTCCTCATCAAATTGCTTACGCATTAGGTCGTGGCCATTCTGTAAGTATTTTTTCTAGAGGAAAAACACAGCCAACTATACATAAGGATTTGTTTTTAAGGGTAGAACATTTACTGGGTGATAGAGAGGATAATTTAGAAGCACTTAGAGGAAGATCGTGGGATGTTGTTATTGATAACTCTGGACGAAAAGTAGAATGGACCAAGGCAACTGCTGAATTATTGAGAGAAAGCTGTGATCTCTATATCTATGTTTCTTCTGTAAGCGTCTTTTACCCCTACTACAAGGCAGGTCTTAAAGAAGAAGACCCGCTTGTTTTAAAGGTTCCAGAAACTATGGAAGATGATGATGAAAAAATGACTTATGACTATGGAGTCATGAAAGCAAACTCAGAAAATATTGCCATGGAAATTTTTGGCAAGGAACGCAGTACTATTGTTCGCCCTACTTTTATGACTGGTCCATCAGACAGAACAAATAGATTTATGTACTGGCCTACTAGATTAGCAGAAGGCGGAGACATTATAATTCCTGGATCTGACAATGACCCGGTGCAATATATTGATGTAAGAGATATCGCTGGATGGATGATTCGTCTAGCAGAAAACAAAACAACTGGAATTTTTAATGGCGTAGGCCCAGCATCCATAACAAGCCTTCCTGCTTTTGTCCATGGCTGTCATGCGGCATTTAGCTCCAAGGTGAATTACATTCATATGAATGATCCCAAATTTCTAGAGGAAAATAATTTGACCTTTGTTGCGCCATGGATAAAAGACATGAAAAAATATCATGGCATCTCCCGTGTAAATAATCAAAAAGCTATAGATAGTGGTTTAAGTTTTACTCCTCTGGCAGTAACTGTAAAGGACACATACGATTGGTGGTACTCTGATGCCGTAAGTGAAGAAAGGCGAAACAAATTCTTATTAGAAGAATTTTCATTGATTTCTAGAGAAAAAGAACTATTAGAAAAATGGAACACTTGGCATAAGTAATTTAAACCTCTTCAATGTCCTCGTGAAGTTTTAGTCTATTCCATTGATGGTATACCTCAGTTCTTAAATAACTCTTTAATTAAAAATTACGTTGCTGAACAAATATTGTCCTGATTTCCAGAAGGATCTGAATAGAGGATTGTCTACCATATATACGACTGAACCTCTACCCATTCTTTCCTCTCCTAATACAAGTGTCTTTCCTAGCTTTGGTTTTACTTTGGATCCTATAAAACCATAACTTTTATATTGCATTGGAATTTTAATTATTGTATGGCCTTTCTTTAGCGAGTAAAAATCTGTATTCGTTTTTAAACTGTGGTAAGTATCTATGTTTAATGCATAAGGATGCGAATGGTCTAATTCAGTACTGATCACAGCACCTGGCATTCCTTCGCTGATCCTGTCTCTTTGTTTATGGCTATAAGGAACTTGTGGTGTTTCCTCGTCTTTATCCTGTTCTATATCCTTTTCTATGAGTTCCAGTCCAAATTCTTTGCTACTCGCAAATTGGGCATTGCTATTTCCTATTAAGACTAACTTACCTCCATTTCTCACCCATGACTTCAAAGTTTTTAATTGTCTTTCACTAAAATCACTGTAGTTGTCAGGGATAATAAAGACATTATAATTTTTGAGTGCATTATCACTGATTGCGCTTTTATAAATATTCGTAATTGGATATTCAATGACTTGTTCAAAATAATGCCAAACCTGACCAAACGTATAACTACTGACATCTTCGCCCGTAAGACACAAAACTTTGGGTGTCTTTATAAATCGCACCCTATCTCCGCCAATGTCAGAACCACTCTCCGCCATTCCAGATGCTAAAGTTTGAATGTTTTCCAATTTGAGGGAGCGTAATGTTTCACCTAGGTCTATTCTCTTATTATCAGCTTGCGTCAGAATTATACATCCTGGGGCAAGTGTATTGTTTGCAAAAGTTATTTTTTCATCATTTATTCTATGTTTGATTCCAGCCTCCGCTAATTTTCCTAAAGCTTTTCTTCCAGAAACTCCTTCAGGCTTTATTACAAAGATCTTTGCGTTAGCATCGAATGTAATATTGGCATTATCCACTTTTGGATTTCCCATATTAGGAACTGTATTCTGTGTACTAGATTTCAAGCCATACGCTAGTGGCAAGGACCAACTGGTAATATCATATGTTAGCGAATCTTCTAAATTTGGATCTTTTTCCATTAAGACTTCTAAAAGCGTTGACTTTGTTTGATTTCTTGGAATAATTAATTTTCCATCATTACTATATCCATGGTCTATATTGTTCTTTTTCATAAGGTCAGCAAATTCATCCAAAAGATCTGCCGCATTATTTTCTATAACATATGCACCGTTTTGTTTATTTCTATTAAAATATTCTCTGTGTTGTTTTTTGAGTTCTTCTTTATTTGTGTGTGCTGCTTCTATGGTTGCGAGTGCCGCTGTTTTGTGATGTTCTATTCTCTCTCTAATAGTAAGTTCCTCATGGGCTTCAGTATATACAGACCTACCTGCTCTTCCACTTCCAGCCTGTTCATACGTCATTCCTATTGCACCATTAAACATAGGATATGTATCTCCATAACTTGGATAGAATAAGTCAAAGGTTTCTTTAGTAAAATACAACCAACCTTCTTTGTCAAAATAACCAGCTATGTTTTTCCCTACGCGTTCTTGAAAATCGTATTGCCAATCAGTAATTTTTTCATGGTATGGTTTTGCTGCTGGAGCAAAATAGTAATGTGCGTCCACTCCCATTTCATGAAAGTCTCCATGTACATGTGGCAGCCACTGATTGTAATAGATCATTCTTTGTTGGGTTTCTATTTGAGACTGCCATGCCCAATCTCTGTTGAGATCAAACATGTAATGATTTGTTCTTCCGCCTGGCCAAGGTTCGTCATGTTCTCTATCTACACGTTCAGGTTGTGTTTCTTTACTTGCTGTACGCCAAACCCAATGCGTATATCTAGAATATCCATCAGGGTTAATACAAGGATCTATAATAACAACAAGGTCTTTTAACCACTCTTTCGCGTTTGCATTTGAAACAACAAGATCATACAATACTTGCATTGAACTTTCTGCACCTGCAGCTTCATTTCCATGTACATTAAAACTTAACCAAACGATCGCAGGTGTTGCGGCGTTAGATATGTTTCCATTCACCCCCAAATTATTCATGTGCTCCTGACGGATTTGTTCCAGTCTGTTTAAATTTTCTGGTGTTGAAACAAAACTGAGCAAAAGAGGTCTCTTTTCGTTTGTTTTCCCGTATTCAATTGTCTGGATTAAGTTTGATTGCTCCGTTAAGTATTCTACATAATCCACTAAGAGATGATGCGGAGTAAAATGTTCTTTATATAAAGTGGGAAGGAATTCCTCAGGTGATTTAATTTGTGCGGCTAAATAGGTGACTTGAATAAAACTAAATAAACAGATTAGTGTACACAATTGTAATCTTTTCATTTTGTATCTTTTTTATATCGATTAAGATAAGCTGCATCCATTTCTTCGTAGAATGCTTCGCCATATTTTCTTATCAATGCTTCTTTCAAAAATCGGAATAATGGAATTTGTTTCTTGGCTCCGTTTTGACATGCTGCGTTACATATACTCCACCGATCATAGTTGATGGCTTCAAAACCAAGCTTTTCATCTTTAGTGATCCTGACCGGGTAAAGATGACATGACACAGGTTTTTTAAAGTCAGTCTCTCCATTATAATACGCTTGCTCAAATGCACATTTGGCTATTCCCAATTTATCTTTGAACAAGAAGACACAGCTTCCATCTGCGTGGAGCTGGGTACCTTTAAATTTTTCTTTCCCAAAAACGTCGTAATAGCCGTCTGTTTCTATCTTTTTTATTGATCGTTCTGGGAGATATTTTGATACTTTTTGCAATAATCCTTCAATAAGCGCTATTTCAGTCTCTTCCAATGGCGCTCCATAATCTCCCTCATAGCAGCAAGCCCCTTTACAGGCGTCTAATTTGCAAAAAAAATGCTCCTGAAGGACATCATCACTGATTAGTACATCATCTATTACTAACATCATAGCAATTTGGGCAAATTAAATCGAATTTTGTATCAAAATGGAATTATAATTCGTTAATAAATATTGTAATTTTAGAACTCTTAAAATAATATCAAATGAAATTACTTATAAGTCTTTTATTCACTGTATGTTCTATCGTCTGTGCTACGTCACAGTCCATGGTTCCTGTCAAAGAAGCTCTTGCCTTAACACCAGCCCAAGAGATTTCAGCAAAACAAATTCAAACCGAATCTTCTATCCAGATGCGGGGTATCTATAAGCTCAAAGCGACTAACCCTGTACAATACTCCAAGGAAAGAGAAAAGATAGCACTTGCAACAGATGCTAAGTTTAAACAGATCTTATCTGCGGACCAATATGCTGCATATTCGAAAATCAGAAAAGAACAATCTGAAAGATTTAACACCGGCCCTAAACCAACAGCTCTTAAAAAGAAAATAGTGATACAGTAGAGAATGGATAGATTAAAACAAAAATTTTACGAAAAATCTTCAGCACTAAAAACCGAAATTCGAAGTCTTCTCAAAGAACATGGTTCATTAAAAGTTGATGAGGTAAGTCTTAAGCAGGTCTTTGGAGGAATGCGAGGAGTCAAAAGTATGATCTGGGAAACATCTGAATTGGATGCGCAAGATGGAATACGTTTTAGAGGTTATAATATTCCAGAACTTAGAGAAAAGCTTCCTAAAAGAAAAGGCGGGAAAGAACCCCTTCCTGAAGGGCTGTTCTGGCTTATGCTTGTGGATGAAATGCCTACGCAAGAAGATGTCGATTGGCTTACAGATGAGTGGGAAAAAAGATCAAAGTTACCAGAGCAAACTCTCAAGGTCTTGGATGCTTTGGATGCAAGTACACATCCTATGACACAATTTGTGATTGCTATTGCTTCACTAAATTGTGAAAGTGTCTTTGTCCAACGCTACAGTGAAGGCATGAGCAAGAATGATTATTGGGATGCAACCTATGAAGATTCAATGAATCTATTAGCTAGACTTCCAGCGGTTGCTGCCTATATCTATAGAAAAACATATAAGGGTGGAGACCATATTCCAGCTGACAATTCATTGGATTGGTCAGGGAACTTTGCACACATGTTGGGTATTGACAACCCAGACTTCAAAAGTCTGATGCGCTTATACTTAACTATTCATGCTGATCACGAAGGAGGTAATGCTTCTGCACATACAGCACACTTGGTTAACTCAACATTAAGTGATCCATTCTTATCGTATTCTGCTGCGATGGATTCTCTTGCAGGTCCTTTGCATGGTTTAGCTAACCAGGAAGTAATAAAGTGGATATTCCGTATGACGGATAAGTTGGGTACAGACAAACCCACAAAAGAGCAAATAGCTCAGTATGTACAAGAAACACTTGACAGTGGTCAAGTCATCCCTGGTTATGGACATGCTGTCTTAAGACAACCAGATCCACGTTTTACTGCGCAACGCGTATTTGCTGAAGAATATATTAAAGATGATGCTACTGTGCAGGTCGTATGGGACTTGTTTGATGTTGTTCCAGATATTTTGGGTGCTTTAGGAAAAGTGAAAAATCCATGGCCAAACGTGGATGCGCATTCTGGTGCGATACTAGTCCATTATGGCCTTACTGATTATACATACTACACTGTGTTATTTGGTGTCTCCAGAGCTTTAGGGGTTATGGCATCTCTATGTTGGTCTAGAGCCTTGGGTTTACCTTTGGAAAGACCTAAGTCTACAAATACGGAGTGGGTTAAAAGTTTTTTAGCAAAAAATACATAGGAGAAAATATGAATACACCAGAAGGTTTAAAATATACCAAAGAACACGAGTGGGTATTAATAAATGAAGATAATACAGCAATTATAGGAATTACGGATCATGCACAAACAGAACTAGGTGAGATTGTATATGTGGAAATTGAAACTGTGGGAGAAATTGTAGCAAAAGATGAAGTCTTTGGAACCATTGAAGCCGTAAAAACCACTTCAGATTTGTTTATGCCATTGACAGGAAAAGTCCTTGAATTTAATTCCAAATTGGATGAATCAGACGGAGATGACCCAGGATTGGTAAATTCAGATCCATATAAGGAAGGGTGGATAATAAAAATATCCATATCTGACCCTAGCCAGCTGGAAGACCTTATGGACGCAGAAGCTTATGGCGAACTGATTTCATAAATATGATTGATTCATACACCATAATCATGCAAGCTGGCATCTATTAATATAATAACTAAGTCGAAATACAGATTTCTTCTTTCGGGACTATGTGCGTTGCTTTTGCTTTATCTATCTATAATGAAAGCTCCTTCAAATGATCCTCCAGAATGGATGCAAACGTATCATGTGGATAAAATAGCCCACTTAATTGCATACGGAGTTCTAGCGTTTTTATTACTTAGAGATGACTTAGGACTCTATTTAGTGCTATTTGGGTGTTTTTTCTATGGTTTAGGCATAGAATTCCTCCAAGGACGCTATTTCGAAACAAGGTTTTTTGAAATTTTCGACTTATTTGCTAATATTAGCGGTTCTATCCTTGGGATAGGATTTTATAAACTACTAAAAAGAACTGAATGAGTGATCTTTCGTTCCCTACAATGACTTCAATTTGGCTGATACTACTCTTAGCCGTGGTGGTTATTGGAATAATATTCTTTTTTAAGAATAAATTCAACTCGATGACTCCTGAGCAATTAGGAGAAAAATATCGTGACACTTCTTGGAAGTCTCCTTTGACAGCTAGAAGCAAATATCCGGCAGTAAATGCGTTCAAATTATCCAACCCTTTGTTGTTATTTGGACTTGTTGCATCTCTTGCAACTACGATACTTGCCTTTAGTGCAACAACGTATGATGATGAAGTTTTCATACCAGATGATGCATTGGAGTTAGATGAAGACTTCTTAGTTGAGCCGCCAAGAACAGCTGAGCCACCTCCACCGCCACCTCCGCCTCCTCCACCAGTAATTGAAGAAGTTCCAGAGGAAGAGATTGAAGAGGAAGAAGAGCCTATTTTCGAGGATACAGAAGTAGATGAAGAAACTGTAGTAGATGAGCCGCCTCCAGTAATTGAAGAGGAAGAAGAGGCACCGCCACCACCTCCGCCACCGCCTCCTCCACCGCCAGAAGAAGATGAAATCTTTAAGGTTGTGGAACAAATGCCTAGGTTCCCTGGTTGTGAAGGAATGTCTGGTTCAGATAAGGAAAAGGAGGAGTGTGCTAAGGAAAAAATGCTTCAGTACATTTATAAAAACCTTAAATATCCAGCTATCGCCAGAGAAAATGGTGTAGAGGGTATGTGTGTTATTCAGTTTGTAGTTGGGAAAGATGGATCTGTACAAGAAGCGAATGTTGTTAGAGACATTGGAGCGGGTTGTGGAGAGTCTGCTCTTAAAGTTGTTAATAACATGAATAACCTTCCTGAGAAATGGACCCCTGGAAAGCAGCGTGGACGTGCCGTGAAGGTATTTTACACATTACCAGTAAGATTTAGACTAGAGGGCTAAAAACAGCCTATATACATATAAATAGAAGGGAAAATGTGCTACATTTTCCCTTTTTTATTTCCTTGAAATTATTTCTCTTCATAAAGCGTTACAATTATACAAGCGCGGAAGGTACTTTTGCCTTAAATTTGTTAAATCCATATAGTGAAATACCTACTTTGTATATTATTCAGTTTTTCATTTCTTGTCCTCCAAGCACAGGACACGAGGCTTGCGTATAAATACCTGAGAGATGGAGAATATAGAAAGGCTTCCGTTATCTTCAAAAAGATGTATGAAAAGGACAAAACAAAGAATGTCTTCTTTTCTCAGTACATTAAGTCTCTTCTAGAATTAGAAGAATTTGAAGAGGCTGAAAGCGAAATAGAAAAAGAGCTCAAAAGCAGACCTGACGATGTAACTCTCTATGTGAGCTTAGGGAATTTACAAGAACGTATGATGGCTCCAGATAAAGCCGAGAAGAGTTATAGAAAAGCAATTAAGTACGTTCAGCCCAAGCACAACGATGTCATAAATCTTGGAAATACATTCGTTCGTTCTGGAAAACTTGATTTGGCATTGGAAACCTATCATCAGGGTACAGCAAAGCTTAATAACGATGTAATTTTTGCTTACTATACTGCTGATCTATATAGGCGTAAAGGTGAGATACCTGATATGATAAAGCACTATCTAAACTATGCCTCTGACAACGTTGGGAAAGTGCGCTCACTCAAAAAAACCTTTCAAACAAACTTACATACCGCTGAAGATCTTCAAGAACTTAAAAAGCAGTTATACGAACGTATAAACAATGACCCAGAAAACAAATCTTATCCTGAAGTTCTACAATGGGTCTTTATACATGAAAAGGACTACGCAAAAGCGTTTCGTCAGGCTAGGGCAATAGATAAAAAACAAGACGAGAACGGTACTCGCATAATGGACTTAGGAAATATCGCTTTCAATGCAGCTGACTACCCTATTGCTATTAAAGCATTCTCCTATGTTGTCGAAGAAAAAGGCAGGACCGGCAGCTATTATATTGAAGCAAAAAAATCTGTTATGGATAGCAAGATTGCTCAAGTAAAGGCAGTTCCTGACTACAATAAAAATGATTTTGATTCCCTTCGTTTAGAATACAAAGCTTTTATTGATGAGGTGGGTGTGAATAACGCTACTGCCGCGATAGTTAAAGACTATTGTGAATTTCTAGCTCTAGATGTCAATGATATTGATGCTGCTGTGAAGACTTTAGAAGACATGGTAGAAATTCGTTCGATTCGTAAAAACGAACGTGCAAATGCAAAAATATCTCTTGCAGATTATTATTTGATTCAAGGTGATATCTGGGAAGCCACATTACTATACTCACAAGTCGATAAAGAATTTAGAGAAGAGTTTTTAGGAGAAGTTGCTCGATACAAAAATGCTCTACTATTTTATTACTCTGGCAATTTTGGGTGGGCACAAGAAATATTTGACATCCTAAAATCCTCAACCTCTAAGCTTATCTCAAATGACGCCATTGACAAGTCTGTATTTATAACAACAAATATGGGATTGGATTCTACAGATACCGCTTTGCGTTTATTCTCAGGCGCTGATCTTCTTGCAGTGCAAAACAGATTTCCTGAGGCTTTTCAAAAATTGGATTCTGTAAAACTATTATTTCCAGAGCATGAACTAGAGGACGATATTTTACATAGAGAAGCATTGATGTATACAGCACTTCAAAAGTATGATGATGCTATAAAAAAATACGAAATCATAATTGAAAAATTTCCAGAAGATATCACCTGCGACAATGCCATCTTTGAACTTGCTCAACTCTATGATCTCATTTTAAAAGATCCAGACAGCGCGCTACCTCTTTATGAGAAAGTATTCATTGATTATTCGAATAGCACATTTGCTGTGGAAGCGAGAAAACGATATCGCATATTACGCGGCGATAATGTACAATAGAAATAAATCCTAAAATTGGGTACAAGTTATCACATCGGTAGTTATGCTGGTATTCCGGTAAAACTCCATTGGAGTCTTGGACTTTTATTTTTATTTCTTATCTACTTTGGCCATGAGATTGTACAGTTAGACAGTATTGGCCTATTTTGGTTTCTCTTTTTAGTTGTCTCCTTATTTCTCAGTGTTATTCTACATGAATTTGGTCATGCACTTGTTGCAAAAAAATATGGTATCTCAACAAAAGACATTATCCTTTCTCCTATAGGCGGAATTGCAAGACTGGAACACATTCCCAAAAAACCTCGACAAGAACTTATTGTTGCTGCAGCTGGACCATTGGTTAATCTTGGTATTGCCAGCATAATCTTTCTTTGCTTATTTATAGCACAACATCCTTTAAGTATACCTATTGATTCTTACCCCAGTAACTTTAAGGAGTTCTTACGTTTTGTTTTCTGGTTGAACATTGTACTCTTTACCTTCAATTTAATTCCTGCATTCCCTATGGACGGTGGCAGGATTCTGCGTGCTCTTCTAAGCATGAAAATGGATGCCGTAAAAGCAACCAAGTTAGCTTCTATGGTTGGGAAATTCCTAGCTCTTGTAATGTTAGTTGTTGCTGTCATTAAAATGCATCCAGTTCTCTTTGCAATAGGTATTGCTATTATGTACATGGCAGGCTCTGAAAGCAAACAAGTCATAAGGCAGGAAAAGCTTAAAAATGCGCAAGTACAAACAATTGTCAACAATAGTTTTACGCGTGTTTCAGAAACAGATATGATCTCAGATGTGATTTCTAATTCAAAAAATAGTACGGAAAAAAACTTTTTAGTCTTTGATCATTTGGGTACTGTAGTAGGAAGTCTACCTGAATTGTTTCTCAAAAACTATGATTCAGAAGAATTCTTAAGCAACTCTGTTTCTTCTATTATGTCTTCAAAAAGTGGATTCTTAGATGCGAGTGCGTCTGTAATGGATGCTTATGAAATGTTGAATGATCAGGGTCTAGCTATTGTAGGTGTAAATGAAGGCGGAAGTCTTGTGGGAGTTGTTGATAGGGATGATGTTGCTGCCTTTATTGATGGGCTTTGAGTCAAGAGTATTCTTTCCAAAATATCATGAAAAAAAAGACCTGATAGATAACTACCAAGTCTTTTGTTTCTTCTTAATTTTAGGTTTCTTACTACATCCCTAGTTTTGTTCGCAACAATGGCATAAGATCGTCTCCTGGGACTGCATGCAATATACCTCCCGCACTGCTATCAAATATCATTGTATATCCGTTCTCTCTTCCTAATTCATCCAAGACGTTTTTA
Source organism: uncultured Saprospiraceae bacterium (assembly GCA_937967615.1). Taxonomy (GTDB): domain Bacteria; phylum Bacteroidota; class Bacteroidia; order Chitinophagales; family Saprospiraceae; genus CALCMJ01. Next base: position 31,261 of record CALCMJ010000023.1, on the reverse strand, counting down.
ATGCGTTCCAAAACTGGTCTATACAATTCATCTCTTTTTGTAAGAATTTTTTGTTGTACTTCTAGTTCAAACTTTTTTATGTTTTGTTCTTCCAAGGTCAACTCACCTTCTTTTTGTTGCATTTGGATTTTTGAAAGTCCGCCTTGGTTTGCCTCTGTGATGTAAGCGTTATATTTTGCTTCAAAACTTTTTACCATAGCCTCTCCTTGGGAAATCAAGCCTTTCTGAAAGCTTTGAAGTTCCAAGTCCGCAGCTTTGATTTCAGGTGATTCAACAAGTACTTGTTGAGAATTTACGTAGCCAAATTTTTGTGCTTGCACATTTAATGTAAATGCGACAGCAAATATTAGTGTTAGTGTTTTCTTCATTTTTTTTCAATGTGTTATTAGAACATCATGTTCTCACTCAATAATTTCTTCTATTCTTGAATTAACGTTTGTTTAACCGCTTTTCTAATCTGGTTCAAATCCAAGTACAATACTAAATTTGGCTATACTCGCATCTCCCTGTACAATCTTATCTAGTCCCCAAGCGTAATCAAATCCTAAGAGTCCAAACATAGGTAAGAATACACGCATTCCAAAACCTGCAGATCGCTTTAATTCAAAAGGGTTAAAGTCATCAAATTTTGCCCATGAGTTACCTCCTTGCAAAAATCCATGTACATAGATTGTTGAATTTGGATTTGTAGATATTGGATATCTTAACTCCATGGTGTACTTATCAAAAATTGTCGCACCTCCATTTCTATTTATATTCTGTGCTAGATCATTTGTTTCATATCCTCTAAGTGATATAATATCCTTACCTGTGATTCCAAAGTTTTGGTTTGAAAGACCATCGCCCCCTAGTTCAAAACGCTCAAAAGGAGAAAGTCCTATTCCGTCGTCGTAGGCTCCTAGATACCCTATTTTAGCATTCGCCATAACAACGAATTTATTGAAAATATTAAAATACCATTCAGCGTCAAATCTCCATTTATGGTATTCAAGCCATGTGAATTTTCTTGCATTATTTTCTGCACTAATAATAGTTGCCTTTCTCGCATCTGTAAGTGGTTCTCCGGGTCCTACCATCGCTTGTTCTCTTCTAATCACCTCTTCTTCCTCTTCAGTATTGAGTGGCGTTACATCTCTCCATAAGGAATATGGCGGAGTAAATTTAATAGATAATGAAACTCTAGATCCTCTCTGGGGGAAGATCGGACTTGCAATGGAGCTACGAGTGAATACTTGATTGATAGAGAAGTTTTTAAAATAACCTCTGCTGATTGCTGCCCCATCCACAAAAAAGTCTCCTCTTGTATAATCTTGCAGATTTATTCCTTCTACATTTAACGTCGTGTTGCTTGAGAAGAAATCATCTGGCCATTGAAGTTGCGTTCCTAAGCCTATGAAGCCTCTATTGATAGATAATTTCCCTTGTGCATACAAACTATAATCTATATCTGTTTTAACAGCACCTATAGTAAATGATGTAGGTCTTTTTCCTCCTAACCATGGTTCAGTGAAAGAGAAATTGTATGATCTATAAAATCTACTATTACTCTGCGCTCTAAGCGATAGTTTTTGACCGTCTCCTTGTGGCAAGGGCGCCCAAGTTGATCTGTCTTTTATATTTGCAACTGAGAAGTTATTGAATGTTACACCTAGGGTTCCTATTAATCCTGAGTTACCTCCATACCCTGCAGACAATTCCAATTGATCTGAAGGCCTTTCTTCTACTTCATATATAATGTCAACTGTACCATTTTGTGGATTGACAGGAGTATCCATCACAAGTGATTCTGGATTAAAATATCCTAAGTTTATAATTTCTCTTTGTGATCTTATGATTTCTGCTCGACTGAATTTATGTCCTGGCTTTGTACGTACTGCTCTACGGACAACATGTTCATGCGTTCTATCATTTCCTTTTATGACAACTTCATTTATTGTTGCCTGTGCTCCTTCATACATTCGCATTTCTACATCAATGGAATCATTTACAACTGCCACTTCTGTAGGGTCTACTCTAAAGAACAAGTAACCATCATCTAAATACAATGAAGAGATATCACGGCCATCAAATGAGAATCGTAATCTTCTTTCTAAGAGCTCTGGGTTGTACACATCGCCAGCACTTATTCCAAGAATGAGATCCAATTGGTCAGAAGTAAATTTTGTATTTCCTTTCCAATTGATGTTTCTGAAGTAGTATTGTTGACCCTCATCCACTGTTATATCAATACGCACATCACCATCAAATTCTCTCCAGATACTATCTTTTACAATTTTTGCATCTCTGTAACCGTGTTTGTTGTAGTGTGCGATTACAGATTTTTTATCTTCTTCATAATCCTCTTCAACAAATTTTGTGCGCTTAAATAGTGTGCCTTTCTGCTTTGTATTGTTCATGGCTTTTCTAAGATCACCATCAGTAAACTTTCTGTTTTTTAGAAAATTTATAAATTGCACTTTTACACGTTCGTTCTCATTGATATTAAATACGAGTCTTACACTATTTTCTTTTAATTCATTATCTGGTAATTCCTCTATATTCACTTCAACATCCAACTTCCCCTTTTCTATATAATGTTCCTTAATCTTACGAATACTCAAATCCTTTACATCATCCGTAACAATTCCTCCTTTTGTTAAAATCCTATCTAGGATATCGTTGAGTTTATCGTGGTGTGAATTTTTGACTCCCTTGTATGAATACCTTGTAAGGGCTGGTCTCTCTTTAAGGAAGATTTCAAGAAATATAAAATCATCTTCTACTCTGTCTTGTCGTATTTCAACAATATCAAATAACCTTAGCTTAAGAAGTGCTCGCATTGCTTTAGGAATCTGATCTCCAGGGATGGTAATTTGATCACCTATTTTAAATCCTGCTAAAGAGATAATTGCATTTCTGTCTCTATTTTCTGCTCCAGTTACTTTTATACCTCCTATTTCAAATGTCTTCTTTTCAGTAAAATCATAAAGTGGAAGGGTATCTAATTTAGTAATCTCTGCTTTTGCAGACACACTGAAGATCATCACGAGTGTGATGGAGAAAATATTAAGCAACACCTTCAATTGGGAATGCATGTGCATATATTGTTGTTTTAAAGATTTAACGCCTAAAAAAAACGTTAAGAAAGCGCAAACGTACGCTTATAAATGTTTGTAACACAGCTTTTTAACGAAAATTTAAGACTATTTACTGACTTGTTCTCCAGTCTTTCCAAATCGTCTCTCTCTTTGTTGGAAATCAAGAATAGCTTGGTATAAATGCTCTTTTGAAAAATCTGGCCAAAATACATCCGTAAAATACAATTCGGCATACGCAATTTGCCATAAAAGGTAGTTACTTATACGTCTTTCTCCGCTGGTCCTAATGAGCAATTCTGGGTCTGGAATCCCTCTCGTATTTAGATGATTATCTACTAAATCTTTGTTTATCTCCTCCTGGGTAATGACCCCATTTTTCAAATCCTCAGCAATAGTTTTGATTGCCTCAACAATTTCCCATCTGCTACTGTAGTTCAGTGCAAGAATCAGATCCATTCTTGTATTGTTTTTTGTCGCTTCTATGCCTTTGAGAAGTGCTTTATAACTTTGCGCAGGAAGTTTAGTAATATCTCCAATCGCTTTTAGTCTAATATTATTCTCATTCAGGGTATTCATTTCTTTACCTATGGTCTCTACTAATAATGCCATCAGGGCATTCACTTCCATAGTAGGTCTACCCCAGTTTTCAGTAGAAAAAGCATACAGTGTTAGAAATTCTACACCCAGTTCAGCACTTGCTTCTGAGATTGCACGTACTGATCGCACTCCGTTCTTATGGCCAAAAACACGGGGCCTCCCATGTTGTTTTGCCCACCTTCCATTTCCATCCATTATCACAGCGATGTGCTTTGGAAGTCTATTTAGGTCAATTTTGGATTTAAATTCTGACATTGTCTTATCTGAAATTCAGGACTCTAAAATACAAAAACTAATTGTGTCCTCTTTTTTTTGCTATATGCATATAAATTGAACTCCTACATCTTAAAAATGAAAATAAGAGCGCAAGATTAAACTCCTTTTCGATTTACACGTTAAAATAATCTACCAAAACACTTTTTTACAGGCACTTATAGAAACAGGAATGGGTTAGTAAAGTATAGAATCTGTATTTTTAACTATGTAAATGCAAAACATGAAAATCAATATTTTATTTATCCTACTTGTAGGAATACTTGCAATTTCTTCTTGCCAATTAGATCCTTGCGCAAATAAGGAGAAGTTCCTAGCTTCTTTTGACACATTCGTTGAAGATATTTCTGAATCAGAAAAAGAACTTACATTAGAACAATGGAAAAAGCATGATGTAAAATTTAAAAAGTTTTTGGAGGACTGCTATGTAAATCACAAGGAAGACCTGCTTGCATCAGAAAAGAAAAGTTTTTGGGCTAACACAATCCGGTATTATTACGAAAGACATGGGAACAGTTTTTTTGCAGAACTCAGTGATGAAACAGATCCTCTGGCAGAGCTAATGGAAAAAGAATTGTCTGAGGTTTTTAATAATCCTCAGGAGGCAATTATTGCTTTGGTCAAAGAAGAGTACGGTGAAGATATTACACAAAGTATTGATAAAGTTGTAGATGAGATCAAAAAGCTAGGAGAAGAGTTAAAGGATATTTTTAAAAAATAAAAATTTCAACTCTTGGAAACCCAAATGATAACTGTTAAGAACAGGAAAATTGGATATATTTGGGGTAAAGACCCTAAGTAGACGATGTATGACATAGTATTAGCATTTATTACCGCTTTTTCTCTTACTTATCTGGCAATCCCGTCCATAATAAGTGTGTCCAATAAGAAGCGCTTATTTGATGAGCCTGGTGAACGGACTTCTCATACTGTAAGCACTCCTTCTCTTGGTGGTATTGGGATTTTTGCTGGTACCATTTTTTCCATAATCATGTGGACGCCTTTTAAGTATTTTGCTGATCTGCAATATATTTTGTGTTCATTTATTATAATTTTCCTCATAGGTGCAAAAGATGATATAGATCCATTGACGCCTGGCAAGAAATTTATGGGACAGATATTTGCTGCTGCGATAATTGTTTTCAAAGCCAAAATTTATATCTCCAGTTTTTATGGCATTTTTGGGATTAACGAACTCCCATTTTGGTTCAGTGCACTATTCAGTATCTTCATTATTGTTTTGATCATAAATGCTTTCAATTTGATAGATGGAATCAATGGTCTGTCTGGTAGCATAGGTGTACTTATTGCTACTACGTTTGGGTTTTGGTTTTATAAGACTGATTATATTGAATTTGCTATGGTTGCTTTTGCTTTAGCGGGAAGTTTAGTCGCTTTTTTAAAATACAATTTTTCTCCTGCTGAAATATTTATGGGCGACACCGGCTCACTCCTACTAGGCTTAGTCGCCTCAATTCTAGCCATACAATTCATGGAGCTAAATAATGCACCTGATAAGCCAGTGTGGCATTTTAAATCTGCTCCAGCGGCTGCAGTGGGTGTTTTAATTCTTCCATTGTTTGACACATTAAGTGTATTTACAAGAAGGATAATAAACGGCAGGTCTCCGTTTCACCCAGACAAGACACATATACATCACCAACTTCTAGACCTCGGCTTGAGTCATATGCAAGCAACCTACGTATTGGTGGGTGTGAATTTAGCTATCATTTTACCTTTGATCTATCTAGACAGGTTTGGGTCGTATAAACTTCTGTTTATTCTATCCATCGTGAGTATAGCATTAGCAACCATGCTTTATTACTTAAGCAAGCGTGCTAAACTTAGAAATCAATAATGCAGTTTTTGTTCTACATATTTATTGGTGGTGGTTTAGGTAGTATGTGTAGGTATCTTGTGGGCACCATGGTTTCTGAGACAGGTAATGGCTTTCCTATTAAAACATTTCTTGCTAATTTTCTAAGCTGTATCGTTTTAGGTGTATTAATGGGCTACCTTACTAAAAACAACCTGGATACTAAGTATAAACTTTTTCTTTTAACTGGGTTTTGCGGAGGCTTCAGTACGTTTTCCACATTTTCTGGAGAGGTTCTTACTCTTATTCAGAATGAACAAGTTTGGCTAGCCTTAAGTTATATTCTAGCGAGTGTCATCTTATGCACAGTTATTCTATTTGTGTCCTATCTATTGGGCCAACAACTATAGAAGAAATTTTAATAGCTATTTCCCTTTAGGTAAAAAATAGAATTGTGCTCCTAATTCAGATAGCACAAAAACACAAAGAAAGGACTCTGGACTTTTATAAGTTGCTTTAAAGTCATTCACCTTATCTTCTTTAATTATTTGTTTGGATACAAATTCCTCTAGTGTAGACAAATGCATTGTCCAGTTCCCTTTAACTTTTTCTCTATCTGCTAAAAGAATACCTAATTCTAGTTCTTGTTGGTGTGCAACAAAAATTGGGTACTTAGAAATTTCGTTTACTAAAAGTAGCTCTACAGTCTCAGACATCATTTTCTTATACAATGAAAGTTCTGATTCTAGAATTTCTGTTTTTTCAGCACGTGTTAATTCTTCTTCCTTTTTCATTTCCATACTGTAGATTAAATCAATTTCTTTTTTCTAAAACTGCAATGCATTCTACGTGATGCGTATAGGGAAACATATCCACAGGTTGTGCCTTGATCAAATCATATTTTTCGCTTAATAATTCTATGTCTCTAGCCTGTGTTCCTGGATTACAGCTTACGTAAACTATTCTTGGTGCTTCTAATTGCAAGAGGGTGTTTATCACTTGTTTATGCATTCCAGCTCTTGGCGGGTCCGTAATAACCAAGTCAGGTTTGCCATGCTTCTTTTGGAATTCAATATTCAAAATGTCTTTAACGTCTCCTGCATAAAATTGTGCATTGCTTATGTTATTAAATTCCAGATTTTTGTTCGCATCATCAATTGCTTCTTTTACTTCTTCAATTCCAATAATCTCTTTACAATACTTGGCTAAATACAGTGCTATGCTACCAAGTCCTGTGTAAAGATCATAAACTATTTCATGCCCCTTAAGTTCTGCAAACTCTAGAGTTTTGTCATAAAGTTGTTTCGCCTGCATAGTATTTGTTTGGAAAAAAGATTTTGGCCCTACCTTATATTTGCAGTGACCAAGCTGTTCCACAAAATGATCATTCCCTGAATACAAAATAGTTTCTTGGTCATAAATCGTATCGTTCATCTTTAAATTGATCACATAATACAGACTTGTCAATTTCTTAAACTGCTTACTTATGAATTCCATCATAGCTTGAATTGCATCTGGATTGTCTTCCCCAAATATCATTACCAACATCCATTCATCTAAACTGGTGTTTCTAATAATCATGTTACGTAATATCCCTTCATGTTTTATTGGATGATAAAACGATAGGTTATTCTGATGTGCATATTTCCGTATTGTATTTCTTATCGTGTTTGCGTAATCATCTTGTAAATGACATGCATGAATTTCCACAACCTTGGCAAAAGAACCGGGTGCATGAAAGCCTAGTGCTGGACCTGCTTCGATAATTTCTTCTGTTTTAATTTCATCTTCTGTTAACCACCGAAGTCTTGAAAATGAATATTCCATTTTATTTCGGTAGTAGCGTGTCTGCGCAGCACCCATTATGGGGAGAACTTTCGTTGGGTCTTGTTTCCCAATTTTACTTATGCTGTTTTTTACGGTTAATTCTTTTTCTCGGAGCTGAATTGCATAGTCTAAATTTTGCCACTTACAACCTCCACAAGAGGAGAAATGCTCGCAAAAAGGGGTGCTTCTATGGATGGATTTTTTTTCAACTGAAAGTGTCTTCCCTTGAAGAAAAGATTTCTTTTTACGCAATATTAGCGCTGTCACTTCGTCTCCTGGGACTGCTGAATCAACAAATACGACTTGCCCTTCTGCACTTCTGCCTACAGCTTTGCCCCTATCAGCGATACCTGTTATTTTAAGACCACTAATTGTCTTTTTTTTCCTTGCCATTTAGCCGCAAAAATAGAACTTTTATAGACTTCTGGTTCAGATGATCGGATGCATTTGCTAATTCTTGATAATAACAAATTCTGTTCTCCTGTTCTGACGTCTACCTTCCTCCTCTTCATTGCTTGCTACGGGTTGCTCTTCACCCATTCCTATAGTAGAAAGTCTAGTATGTGCAATACCAGTCTCAATAAGTTTATTCTTCACCGCATCTGCTCTTTGATGAGAAAGTTTCTTGTTGTATTCTGGGCTCCCTACATTATCCGTATGGCCTACAATTCTTATTCTTATCTGTTCATTTTCTTCCAGTAGTTTCTTCAAACGTTCTATTTCTGGAAACGACTCTTGAAGAAGTTCTGAAGATGCAGTTTCAAAAAAAATGTTCCGCAGTACAATAGGTGTGTCGTAAATAATTGGATCAGGTTTTTCTGTTTTCTTGGGTATGGGATAGAGCAGTATCGTTCTTTCAATTGGATCATAAAAGTTTGCTTCTTCTACCATGTTTATGTTCTCTGAATAGAATAGATACCCTTCTTTATTTACATGAATAGAATAATTTTCTCCTCTTGTTAATACCGTTAAAAAACTCTCATTTGCTGAGGCTGTCTTATTAAATATCTCTTTTTCTGAATGTAGTGATGTTATCGTTAAATTACTTAAGATGGCTTCTTTGCTTAGCCCGTCAAGAACTTTAAACTTTATGTAGGTTGTAGGCAATGGCCTTGCTTTTTTTGGAAGGTCAAATTTATAGATATCGTAATTTCTTTTAGTCCTCTTACTTATTCCTAATATACTTTTTTGTACAGAAGCTGCGGCATCAGAGGAATAATAAGCAGTGCTTCCATCTGTGCTTATACTTAAAGCACCATCATCCGCTTTTGTATTTATTGGGTAGCCCAAGTTTTCTGGTTTGGACCATGTATCTCCTTCTTTTCTTGTAACAAAAATATCATAGCTGCCCATGCCTGGATGGTGGTCTGATTTGAAATAAAGGGTCCGTCCGTCTGCATGTATAAAAGGAGACATTTCATTTCCTTTTGTGTTTATGTGGTCTGGCATAAGTACTGGTGTTGACCATACTCTGTCTTTCAGGGTTGAGTAATATAAATCCGCAGCTCCCATACCACCTGGACGTTTACTACTAAAATAAATTGTCTTTCCATCCGCAGCTAAACTAGGTTGTGAATCCCAATCTTCACTATTTATCAAATGGCCTAGATTTTTTTCATAGGACCATCCTTTGTCTGTTTTTACTGAATAATAAAGATCACAGGATCCCTTACCTAATTGTCTGTCACAGGCTGTAAATACTATTACTTTTCCATCTGCTGATAAACTGTGTGCGGCTTCGTTTTGTGCTGTATTCAGATCATCCATAGGGAGAGCAAGCGTATATCCTTCTCCATCAAAGCTCGAAATATAAAAATCTTCTTGGCCTCCTATAACTCTTGCAAAAATTAGGGTAGCTCCATCTGCTGATAAGGCAGGAAGGTATTCCGGTCCCTCAGTATTTATATTTTCGCCCAGTCTGATGCTTTCAAATGGCACCCTATTTTTCACTAATGAATCTCTAACTAAACTGAGTCTAATTTTCTCTTCTATCTTTTCTATTTTTTTCTCATCGTCTAGTTCATTTTTATACAAACGATAATATTTCAATGCGTTCGTATAGTCAGACTTCTCTTCATAAATAGCTGCTAGAGTTGAAAGTGCTCTGGGTTCATAACTGGTACTTAATTCTGTGGCTGCAGTAAAGTTTGCAATTGCGGAGTTCATGTTTTTTTCCTCAAGATCCATGGTGCCTTTTCGCAGTAAGGCATGGATTAAATTGGGGTGTTTTTTGAGGGCTTTGTTATATTCTTTTCTTGCTTTTTCATAGTCCCTTTCTTTGAAGGCCTTTTCCGCCTTCTTTATCGTTTTAGAAGATGATTTATCTAAGTCCTTTGTGCTCAGATAGTTTTCCTGTCCGAAAGCAAATGAAACGCTTAAGGCAAAAATAAATACAAAGATAGTTTTCATGAATTGTTACATTTCTTCATTTCCCTTGTCAAAAAAGGGCATAAAAAAAGGGTCAAAGCAGCTAACAATGACCCTATCCTGAAATCCATAGCCTTCTAGGCAATATTCTTAAGTAAAGATGCCGCTTCCTTATCTCCAAGGTCTGCTGCATCTTTAATATCCTTAATATAGCCATTTTTGCCAGCTTTTTGCTTGGCTAGGCCTCTATTTTTTAATTTTTCCGCTTCTGATATCTCATCATAACCCTCATGTAGACTTAACGCAGATTCAAATGCGTTTAGTGCCTCTTCATAATTTTCTAATTGCATTAAAACAGTTCCATATTTAAAAAAGGACCACCTTTTCCAATGAATCATTGTATTGTCTGACTTAAACGCTCTATTCGTAAGTAATTTGAGATCAAATGCTGCTTTTTCAAATTCCTCTAATTCAATGTGGCAAATAGATTTGAGTCTTCTTGCTTTCCAATATATTTCTTGTAGAGCAACTGAATATTTCAGAGTTAAATCAAAATCTTTAATTGCTCCCTTATAGTCCTTCTCATGCAATTTCACTTTTGCTCTACCATAATAGGCGTGTGGATTGGTATCATCGTGTTTGAGACTCTTGTCATAGTCTCTTTTTGCATCATGATGCTTCTTCATGATATAATTCACCTTTGCTCTTCTTTCGTAAGCCTGGGCATGGCGATCAAATTTTTCTATCGCTTTTGTTAAGGCCTTTATAGCCTCAGCTTCTTTTCCCTTCTTTTTTACCAGTGATTTACCTTTAAGATATTGCTGTACAGCGATCTTATCAGACTCCGGTTCCATTTTAGCGTAATGTAAAATCTTTCCCTCATCTATTAACCAGGTATTCAAACTTCCAGATACAGCAAACTGACTGCAATAATCTAACAAAGTTGCAGTGTTTTTGTAAGTCTTTTCATAGACCTGTTTTACCATTCTTGGAATAATTAGCTGATAATGTTCTGGAAAGAAAATTTCTTCCATTTCAAAAAGAAGATCATTCTTATGATAGGCTTCAGCTCTGTACTCAAACATTTTCAAGACTTTGGCGTAAGTCTTTTCGGTTGCAAACTCTAATCTGCCTTGTATGATTGTTTTGTACAGCATGTAGTAGTTAAAACTATAATATATTTAATGCTGTAACAGAGTCAGTTCGAATAGAAGTAGAACATTCTACACCAGAATTGAGATGACACCCTCCTTATTTAGAAAACGACGATTATTACAGACAAGTGTAAAAATACTCAGAAATGCTTGAATATCAAAGAGTTTTGAAAACTACTTACGCCCAGACCTTACATCCTTCGGTACAATTTTTACAAATATCGATTTTATCGCGGCCCTTAGTGATAGCTTTTCTGAAGCCAGTATATTTACCATTATTCCAAATTTCATCAAAACTTTTTTGTTTTAGATCCCCCAACCTATGGGTAGCATCTTTGTCAAAGCAACACGGAACAACTAAGCCATCCCAGGTAATAACGCATGCTTGCCATAATTTCCAGCAGCTATTTTTAAGTTCATTTTTAATGGTGTATGTCCCATCCGACTGTTTTCTATATCTGGAAAATTTATCTATTGTTGGTATTAGAGGATTACCTTCTTCGTAGTCATAGATCTGTGCTGTTTTTAGTTTTACTTCATCAATACCTATCTCTTCCGCAAGTTTATATATTTCTGGAATCTGATGTTCGTTAGGCTTTACGACTAAAAATTGAAAAATGAGGTGTGGTGTAGATGAATTTAATTTCTTCTTCCACTTTACCATATTACGCGCTCCCTGCAAAACAGAATCTAACTTTCCTTCTTTTCGATAATTTTCATAGACTTCCTGGGTTGTCCCATCTACTGAGATGATCATGCGATCCAATCCTGATTCTATGGTTTTTTTTGCATTTTTATCATTGAGGAAATGTCCATTTGTAGATGTAATGGTGTATATCTTTTTTTCATTTGCATACTTGACCATATCCAAAAAGTTTGGATTGATATAGGGTTCGCCCTGAAAATAAAAGATAAGATACATGAGCTCTTTATGCATTTCATCAATAGTCTTTCTAAAAAAGTCTTGCTTCATATTCCCTGTTTCCCTAGTAAAAGACCTGAGTCCACTTGGACATTCTGGGCATCTTAAATTGCAGGCAGTTGTAGGTTCAAATGAAACAGTGAAAGGCTTTCCCCACTGAATTGGTTTGTTGAGTAACTTCGTTATCTGATATGAGGCATATACCTTAGACATATTCCATAGTCTTCCAAGGTTTAACTTAGAGACAAAGTTTAAACTGTCCTTTAGATATATAGATTTCATTCTTCGCTTGTCTTATTATTTCAAACCATATCGTTCAACAAATATTTCCATATGATGGTTTAGATGGCCTGCAATTATATATGCACCTGCCCGCACGCTCATTGGATTATCACTTCCTGTTCCTTGTCTTTTCCATTGATCTGGAACAAATCCTTTAAACATAATTAATGATCCATCTCTACTTATTGAAAAGTCTTGTAGCAAATGGTCAGCATCAAGATGGCTAACCATATTGTTTTCTACATAAATATCTTGGTCAAATCCTGGTAAAGGTGTTTTCTCATTTCTACTAAATGCTAAGCTCCTGTATGCAAAAATACGTTCTGTTTCTATGACATGAACAATTGCCTGTCTTACTGTCCATTTGTTATCCTCATACTTATAGCTCAGCTTATCTTCCGGAATGCCTTTAATAAAATCTGTAAACAGGTGTTTTTGCTGTGCTAAATAATCTAAGATATTTACATTCGCTGGAACTTTGCTTATATACTTCTCGTAGTAAGGAGCATATTCGGTTGCATTAGGTAAAGTCATCATATGGTGTAATTTTCTGTTGATGCAAAGATGATAAACTCAAAATAAAAAAAGGCTGCAATTTTGAGATCGCAGCCCGATTTTACTAACCAATAAAATGCATTCAACTGTCTTTAAGACGTAGATTTACCAAAAGGTATCGTCTCAAGACAACGATATATGAATTTAACTGTTTTTTTAACAAAATGGTAAAGAAAATGCTCTTAAAATGCATAAAAGCAATATTTAGAGGTCCAAAAGTAATTGAATGCGATATGAAATACCTAATTGTTGGTTTAGGAAACATGGGAAAGGACTATGATGGCACTCGCCATAACGTAGGTTTTGATATAGTTGATGCCTTGTCTAAGGAATTTGATGCAGATTTTGAACAGGAAAAATTAGGTGATATGGCGTCGTTTAAAACCCGAGGCAAGCAAGTTTACCTATTAAAGCCGTCAACATTTATGAACTTGAGTGGAAAAGCGGTTTTTCACTGGGTGCAAAAACTCAAAATAAAAAAAGAGAACATGCTCATTGTTGTCGATGATCTGCATTTGGACTTTGGTACTATCCGTCTGAAACCAAAAGGGAGCCACGCAGGTCACAATGGATTAAAAGACATAGAAAAATACGTTGGGAACAATCAATACAATAGGTTGCGTGTAGGCATTGGTGATAATTTCAGACCTGGAAAGCAATCTGACTATGTATTAGGTGAATGGTCAAATAAGGAGGCTATTGAATTACCTGAAATTTTGGGTAAAGGGAAAGAAATGGTAAAAAGTTTCATTGGCCATGGGTTGAAAAACACGATGAATTCCCACAATAATAAATAGCGATAGTATTATGTCATTACTCTCTGAGAAAGTCAGCTAATTCCTTTTCTAGGTTTTTCTGTTCCAACCATATGTGTCTACCAGACTTTGCTGCACGCTTTGCTAAATATATTTGCTCTGTTTGGCCAGGTGTAGGAATAAGTATCGCTTCCCTACCCATTGTATGAAGATCCATTATACTACTGTAGCCAGACCTGCAAATTATTTTATTACTCTGAGCAATCGCCACCTGAAGGTCTGTACTTAAGAGATAGTTATTAACCAACACACTCCCATGCTTTTCCATCTTATTACTCTCTTGCATTAAGCCCCTAATTAACAGTGCGGGTTTTTCTATTTGGGATAAAATTTTAATAAGCTTTTCTTCAAGGATGGTTCTTTGTGGTTCTGGACCAGAAAGTATTGCAATGCTATGGTATATTTTATCGAGATTTGTTTGTTCTTTTTGCATTCGAGAAAGACATCCCAAAAACCGTTTAGTCGTCTTTATTTGAGCCATAGACATGTCACCAGAAAGTATAGATCCTTCTAAATCTGGTATCCAACATTCGTCAAATTTCTCAATATAGGATTGATGAATTTTAGACCCAAGTTGTGAAAATAAATTGGAATCAGATAAGAGTTTCAATTGGTGGGTGATGTAAACAGATTTTACAGTGTTTATTCTAAACCCTAACCTATTGTCTGATATTATTAGATCCGGTTTTTCTTGCTTTACAATTTCTGCTAATGCCTCCTTCTCTTTAAGAATTGCCTTAAAGATCTTAGGAGATTGGAGCAACATGCTATGCTCAATTTTTTTTTGCTTATAAGAGATATCATAGGATGGCAGCACATATGCTTTTAACTGAGGGTATTCTGCTTTTAAGAAATTTAACGCGTTTCCATCAGATGCAAGAATGACTTTGCATTTATGATCTAATAAATATTGTATGATAGGCATGCATCTTGTGGCATGGCCAAGTCCCCAGTTTAAGGTTCCTATGATGACCTTGGATGGAATGGTTTGAAAGGCTTTTTTGATAGCCACTATGTGTCCGTTCTTGTTGGGTGCTAATTTAGTCTTATTTCATCATTATAAGCGTCAATAAACTTGAACTCATTTAGATGGAAATCTTCCATTGGAATTAGCTTTATCCATTTTTTATATTTCAAGAACCAACTCCATTGTTTACTAAAAATACCCTTTGTAAAATAAGAATGAATATACGGGTGTAGTTGCAATGCAATTTTCGCTTTAGGGTGCGAACTAATTATATAATCAACACTTCTTTCAATTTCATCTCCCAATACAATAGATGGGGTCACTTTACCGGTTCCAAGACAGCTAGAACATTGTTCAAGATTATTAATTTCTAGTTCTGGACGTACTCTCTGGCGAGTAATTTGCATTAGACCAAACTTGCTCAGGGGCAATATTGTATGCTGCGCCCTGTCATTTTTCATAAACTCTTTCATGGCCTTAACCAAGTTCTGCTTATTATTGAAGTTTCGCATGTCAATGAAATCTACAATGATAAGTCCCCCAATATCCCTTAGCCTAAGTTGTCTTGCGATTTCTTCTGCGGATTCAAGGTTTACTGTTATCGCCGCTTCTTCTTGATTTCTTTTCTGAGCTTTTGGTCCGCTATTCACGTCAATGACATGCATCGCTTCTGTATGTTCAATGATCAAATAGGCTCCACTTGGCATAGTGTACGTTTTACCAAACGAAGATTTGATTTGTCTATTTACTCTGTATTTTTCAAAAATAGGCACATTGGAGTTATGCAGGTTTACTATTTTTTCTTGAGCAGGAGAGACTCCTTTGATATAAGTTCTAAGTGTATTGTGCAGTTCTTTGTTATCTGTTACAATCCTGTTGAATGAATCATTCATCAAGTCTCTTACAATACTTGAGGTTTTATCAAGTTCGCTCAAGAGTTTTCCAGGTTTTCCATTAGCGGCGAGTTCTTGATGGATTTTTCTCCAGTTTCCCATGAGTTCTCTTATCTCCTCATGCAGATCTGCTACTTTTTTACCTACAGCGGCTGTCCTTACAATAACTCCAAAGTTTTTTGGCTTAATGCTTTCTACTAGATACTTTAGGCGTTTTCTTTCTTCTTGATCTGTTATTTTCTTTGAAACAGCGACAATATTGTTGAAGGGTGTCATCACCATATATCTTCCTGGCAATGTTATCTCGCAAGTTAATCTTGGGCCTTTCGTTGAAATAGGTTCTTTAAGAATTTGTACAAGTACAAGATTTCCTCTTTTGAACACATTTTCAATGCGTCCATTTTTCACATTATCTTCTTCTAACGGAAAATTTTCAAGAATGTGTGTATTGTATTGCTTGCTGCTGCTCATTGCTGTGAATTTGCACAGCGATTTGATTTGAGGGCCAATGTCTGTATAATGCAGAAATGCATCTTTTTTGCCCATTCCTACGTCTAGAAACGCAGCATTTAAACCAGGTCTCAACATTTTTATTGATCCCAGAAAAATATCTCCAACAGAGAAACTTACATCTTTGTTTTCACTATGTAGCTCTACTAGTTTTTTATTCTCTAATAGTGCAATGTCCACCTCTGTAGGAGTTGTTCTGATAATTAACTCCTTGTCCACATCTATATATTATATGTAGATAAGCCTATACAGGAAATATAGTCAGTTAAATGATGATATAACTTAAGAAAGAGATTATCCTTTGTATTTTTTATGAGGTTTTGGGCAGATAATCTAAACAATAGACACTATACTTAATTCACTATATAATAGCTTATCAAATTTATTTCTTCTTCTTGTGTCTATTCTTTCTGAGTCGTTTCTTACGCTTGTGCGTAGATATTTTGTGTCTTTTTCTTTTTTTACCGCAAGGCATAATTCGTTATTTATATATTTTCTTAAATCTTCTATTCTCTCTTACATAAAGCATAATGCTTTTCTGCAAGGGTTTTGTTCCCACTTTTATCATAAATATCCCCTAAATAGCAATTAGCTACATTATTTTCAGGTTCTATCTCTAAAATTGAGCTAAATCGAGCAATTGCCCTGTCAATTTGGTTCGTTTTTACAGATAAGCGTCCAAGTTGGGTTAAAACGCTGATATTCTTGGGGTTAGCCTTATTTAAGCCTAACAAGAGTTGTATTCCTTTCATTGGATTCTCCTCTAAAGGCTTTTCAACATAGCACAAAGCTAAGTTAATCTGATGATCCAAGTTCTCTGGATCAAGGCTAATTGCCTGTTCAAATGCATTTATTGCTCTATTAAAGCAAAAATCCTTTAAATCTGGTTCAGTTTCTCTTTGCAGGCATATAGTAAATGTTGTTCCAGCTATGGACCAACTTTGACTATCTCCTCTTCCTTCAGCAATTTGTTGGGCGATTGCACCAGAAATTGCTTCTTGCTCTTTAGTAAACCAAAATGATGCCTCCTTTTCTTGAAGTGCATATTTTTCTTCCTTAGAATCAGATTGTTCAATCTGAATTTTCAGTGCATCTAAGTAAATGGTCTCATCTGACAACAATTCAGCTTTAGCGCTTTTCATTAGCATTTGAGGACTTATCTTTTCAAAATTCAGAACTCGTGACTTTTCAGCGAGTTTTAGAGAATTATCTTTTGTATCACATCCAAAGTAGAGTAAAACAAATAGTCCTATAAAAAAGGATACGCTTATTAATTTACTCAATCCTCTTTGCATAGTCTATTCTGAGGAACCTTTATCTTCTGGTAATTCTTTAACATTTTCTTTCACCTGCATCACAAATGCTTTTGCTGGCTTAAATGAAGGAATAAAATGTTCTGGAATTTCAATTGCGACATTCTTCTTAATGTGTCTGCCTACTTTTTTTGCTCGTTTCTTTATCACAAAAGATCCAAAGCCTCTGACATACACGTTTTCTCCTCCTGAAAGCGACCTTTTTACTTCTTTAAAAAACATTTCCAAAGTCACAAGAACATCCACCTTAGGAACACCTGTTTTTTCAGATATCGTTGTTACTAGATCAGCTTTCCTCATTATGCGATTGCTTTAAAATTGTTCATATTTCAATATTGCTTTGTTATTGGGACTGCAAATTTCGCATTTTTATTGATTTATAATAATTTTCGCCAAATTTTTAATTATAAATCATTCACTTTCAACCATATATGCACATACTAAGCCTATTTTTGAAAGAATTTGAATATTCGGATTAATCTCCTTCAAACCAGTCTCTGTAATTGGTATAGGAGAATTTTCGTAACTATGGAGCTAATAAAAACAAGCATTTTATGTTGTATTCAATGACTGGATTTGGGCGTGCGTTCGCAGCTTACAAGGATAAAAAGATAATTTTTGAAATCAGAAGCCTAAATGGGAAAACGACTGATCTCAGATTACGTTATCCTTTAAATTACAAGCATAAGGAAATTGAAATCCGCAAAACTCTTTTAAATGCTGTGGAAAGAGGAAAAATAGATGGTACACTTACAATTGAAAGTGAGCTAGGTGAAGAGAGTTATACCTTGAATAAAACATTGTTTAAAAAGTATTATGGCGAACTCAAAGAGTTGATAGGAGAGACAGACATTGAAGGTGGAGATATCTTGCAGAGTATATTACGAATTCCAAATGTAGTTATGCCCCAAGAAAATATTCCAGATGAAGCTGAGTGGGATGTAGTCCTTAAACTTATGGGTGAAGCGGTTGTTAATATTGATAAGTTTAGAGAAAAAGAGGGCAAGGTGATGTATAATGATCTGAAAGAAAACATCAATGGCATTATTACTAATCTAGAAGAACTAGCTAAGTACGAAGACCAAAGGATGGAAACGATCAGGACGAAGATGAAAAAAAATCTTGCACAGTTTTTAGGTGATGAAAAAATTGATCATAACAGATTTGAACAGGAACTTTTGTTTTATCTTGAACGTCTTGATATTAATGAAGAAAAAATCAGGCTTAAGCAGCATTGTAAATATTTTCTAGAAGTAATGGATGAAGAAACAAGATCAAAAGGGAAAAAATTATCTTTCATATCACAAGAGATAGGAAGGGAGATAAATACCCTAGGTGCAAAAGCTCAGGAACATCATATACAGCAACACGTTGTCTCAATGAAGGATAACCTGGAGCGCATTAAAGAGATGAACGCAAACATTTTATAATTTTGTCAAAAGAAACATTTCAAGAAAAGCTTATAGTTTTTACAGCGCCTTCTGGTGCTGGCAAGACAACTATTGTTAGACATCTAATTAAACAATATGATTTCTTAGGGTTCTCTGTTTCTGCAACAAATAGAAAAATGAGAGAGGGGGAAGAAGAAGGTAAAGACTACTATTTTTTATCTACAGAAGAATTTAAAGAAAAAATTCATCAACAAGAATTTGTAGAGTGGGAAGAGGTGTACTCAGGTCAATATTATGGCACGTTAAAATCAGAAATTGAGAGACTTTGGAGTCTCAAAAAATATATCATCTTTGACATTGAGGTCAATGGAGCCAGCAGCATTAAAGAAAAATTTGGAGACAACGCACATGTTGTTTTTGTTAAACCTCCATCTCTAGAAATCTTAATACAAAGACTTAAAAACCGTAAGACCGAAACAGAAGCTAGCCTTAAAAAGAGAATCCGAAGAGTAAAACGTGAACTTAGTTTTGAAAACTCTTTTGACTATATACTTGTTAATGATGTGTTAGACACTACATTAAAAGAGGCTGAAGTATTAACGGAATCCTTTTTTTTCGGTAAATTAATATAATGAAATACAAGAGCGTTACATCTGGCATTACAGTATCTATCAAACCCAGGTTTGAACGGATCGCCTTTGTAGAAAAATCTCTTCAGTATGTCTTTTCTTATCAGGTAGATATTGAAAACCAAAGTGATAAGGCTGTAAAGTTGATTAGCCGAAGGTGGGTTATAGTAAACGGCTTAGGCTTGAAGAGGATAGTGGAAGGTGAAGGGGTCATAGGAAAACAACCTATTCTCAGACCTGGAGATTCACATACATATAGCTCTTGGTGCCCGCTTTCTACTCCAATAGGTAAAATGCTAGGTCACTACAATATGAAAGTTATAGACTCAGAAGAAACTATAGCAGTAGAGGTCCCTGAGTTTCTCTTCCATACCCCATTCCAACTAAACTAAAGAATCCAGAATTCCGTACTTAAGTGAATTTGGGAGACAAGACCAAACTATTCATACCTGTTTCTTAGAAAAGTTCTTGTGGGATCACGTTTTCATGCATCAACAACTTTCTTTTAATTTCTATGCCTGCAGAAAATCCTGTCAGACTACCGTCGCTTCCTATGACTCTGTGGCAGGGAATTATGATTAGGACAGGATTCCTGCCATTTGCGGTACCTACAGCTCTGACTGCTTTAGGGTTTCCAATCGCAATGGATAGCTGTTTGTAAGAAAATGTGGACCCAAAGGGGATTTTTGTTAGTGCCGTCCATACTGAACGATCAAATTCAGAATTTCCTGACAGATCAATCTGTGTTGCTTTGGGTTCTTTGCAATTGCTGAAATAATCTTCTAATTGGCGTTTATGAAACAGGATATGCTCGTTTTCATTGCTTTTACCCTTATCCTCAACTATATCTAGTGACCTAAGACCAATATCAGACGCACACAATCTTATTATTCCTACAGGAGAATCTAAAAAGCCCTGGTATTTCTCGTTATTAAGCACTTTTGTATATGTAAAATGAATAATATGAAAAGGAAATTTCTTTGAAGGTATTAATTATCCTTTGTAAGTTTTATCAAAAAGGATTGGGTGATACAAAAAAAGATATAAATTTGCGTCACTTTGAAAGGTACCTTAGCTCAGTTGGTAGAGCAATGGACTGAAAATCCATGTGTCCCTGGTTCGATTCCTGGAGGTACCACAAAGAATCCTCTGTTGACTTTAGTTCATCAGGGGTTTCTTTTTTTTAGACCAGCCGTATAAGTGCAATTAGGCGGCTTTTTATGATAAGCCTTGGGTATTCTTGTTGTAAATCCAGATAAGCATAATAATAAACAGGATAAGCATAAAGAAAAACTTAGCTAAGCATGATCCTTTTCTTCCCCAATTCGTATTTGTTCCTCCGTCCATTTTGAGTTAATTATGATGCAAAGAAAAGCTTTAATAAAGAAATAACTTGTGATTTGTAGTCAAAAAATTATCCCAGTGGCTTACATTTTACTTTTAACCAGTTTTGCTCTTTCTCATTTAATGCTGGACTTAGGCGTTCAAACACCTCTTGATGATAGCGATTAAGCCAAGACTTTTCTTTATGATCCATTTTTGTTTCATCTATCATTTTAGTTTCAATAGGAAAAAGTGTTAGAGTTTCATGCTCATAAAAACCTTCTTTTGCGCTTTTCTTCGTAAGAATGAGGTTCTCTATCCTTATCCCAAATGCATTATCCTTGTAATAGCCTGGTTCGTTTGAGGTAACCATCCCTTCTTTTAGGGGTGTATTTGCCCTAGGAGAACTTCCTGCAGTAAAACCCTGAGGGTCTTCGTGCACATTTAGGAAAAAACCAACACCATGTCCTGTACCGTGTAAATAATTTAAACCCTCACTCCACAGAGCTTGCCTCGCCAGGACATCTAATTGGCCGCCAATAGTCCCAACGGGGTATACCACATCATCTAATGCAATGTGTCCCTTCAGAACTGCTGTGTAGGCTGTCTTAAGTTCTTCTTGTGGCTCATCAAAGCAAAATGTTCTAGTAATATCTGTTGTGCCATCAAAATACTGTCCTCCGCTATCTACTAATAGTACGCCTTCATTCTTAATTTCTTTACTTTTCTCTTTGTCTGGTCTATAGTGTATGATTGCTCCGTTAGATTCATAACCTACAATTGCTGAAAAGCTTTCGCCAAAATATCCTTCTTGTTGAGATCTAAAAAAAGATAACTTATTTGCCAAGTCATACTCTGTTATCGTTTCCTTCCCTAGGGTATCTTCAAGCCACATAAAGGTTTTTAGCAGCGCCACTCCATCTTTTACCATGACTTTTCTAAAACACCCAATCTCCGTATCGTTTTTAACTGCTTTTAGTTCTGTCGTAAAATTTTTGCTTGCTTTCTTCTTTCCAGCTATACTGTCAAATAATATTTGGTTTAGCTTATAAGGGTCATAACCACACACCTTAGTTTTATCCTGATCTTGAAGAAAGTCAATGATTGAAGGGTAGGGTCTGAAAGAGACTCCGTTTGCGTTTAGTTTTTCTTTGACCTCGGCAGTGAGTTTGGCTTCGTTTATAAAAAGGATAGCTGAATCTTTGCTAACTATAGAATAAGCAATAGCGACAGGATTAAAATCTACATCGTTGCAACGAATATTGTACAACCAGGCTATATCGTCTAAGCTTGCGATTATATAATAGTCTAGTCCTTCATCAGCAATCACTTTTCTAAGCTGCTTTAATTTTTTTTCTGAAGAAAACCCGCAGAACTTTTCGTCGTGTAAAAAGATTTGATTCTTGGGAATTTCAGGTCTCCCGTCCCACACCGCTTCAATAAGATCTTGATCATATTTTAGGCGAACGTTAGTTAAATAAGCCTTACATCTCTTTACATCATTTTCAGACAAAGTCTGTCCATTAAATCCTATTGTATCTCCATCTTTCAAGTTTTCTTTAAGCCAGGTGTAATGCTGTGGAATGAATTGATTATAGACCTTGTGTAATTCAAATTCAGAATCTTTCAGTTCATCTAAAGCCTGTAAAAAGTATCTACTATCCGTCCAGAGACCTGCATGGTCCTGAGTTACAACTACGAGTCCTGCTGACCCAGTGAACCCTGATATCCATTCCCTTGATTTCCATCTATCTGCTACATATTCGCTTTTATGCGGGTCACTGCTGGGAATGATATATGCATCTATCCCTTCCTCCTTCATTTTTTTTCTTAGGTTTTCTAGCTTGATTTTTGTGGTCAAATTTCAAATTTTTACGTTAAATATTGCTAATCAGCGGTTTTTATATTAGAAAAACTTGTAATATGTATTTTTTATACTATATATTTGTGGAGAAGGAATCTTATATTTTAAGAATCCTTTTTCTTTGTTTGTTGTTAATATTACAATAGAAAAGGTAAAATAAGAAAATACGGAGAGATGTTAAAGCAGAGTCTAAATCATAAGATGTTACAGAAGTTATCTCCTCAGCAGATTCAGCTGATGAAACTTCTACAGATACCTACAGCAACCCTTGATAACAGGATTAAGGAAGAGCTAGAATCTAACCCTGCACTCGATGAGGGTGAGGAGGAACAAGATGTATTTGATATAGAAAAAAGAACAGAAGCAGAAGAAGAAAGTGGTCCAGAGTCAGAGAGTTTTGAACTTGACGATTATCTGAATGACTATATAGATGAGGATCCTGTGAGCTACAAGTTAATGGCAGATAATTTTAGTTCTACAGAGGAGGATAAAACGATTCCTATCTCTGTGCAACAAAGTTTCCATGAGTATCTTGATAACCAATTAAATATGTTGGGTCTAGAAAGTGAAAAAGAAATTCTCATAGGCAAACAAATCATAGGAAGCATAGACCACGATGGTTACTTACGTAGGATTCCAAAAGCGATTATAGATGATCTGATGTTTACACAAAACATGGACGCATCTGAAGAAGAAATCCAGGGAGTATTAAGAATGGTTCAGAATTTTGATCCTTCTGGGATAGGTGCAAGTAATCTTCAAGAATGTCTTCTTATTCAGATTGAGCGTAGACTGGAACTTGAAGATGGTGCTGACAAGAAAGTAAAGAAACTTGCTTTCAAGATTCTCAAAAATCACTTTAACGAGTTCACTAAGAAGCATTACGAAAAGCTGCAAAAACACTTGTTTGTATCTGAGTCAGAATTAAGAGATGCCATTACAGAGATTCTAAAATTAAACCCAAAACCTGCAAGTGGATTTAGAGAAAGTTCTTCAGGAGCTGTCCAGTACATCGTTCCTGACTTTTTTGTCTCAAACCGAGATGGTGAACTTGATATCACACTGAATAGTAAAAATGCACCTGATCTCAGAGTAAATGAAAATTACAGAGAAATGCTTATTTCTTATAAGCAATCAAATGTGGGGAAAAAGAAATCCAAACAGGAGAAAGAGGCTGTTATGTTCATCAAGCAAAAAATAGATTCTGCAAAGTGGTTTATTGACGCTATTAAACAGCGACAAGAAACTTTATATAAAACTATGTATTCCATCATGCAGTATCAATATGAATACTTTATTTCTGGTGATGAGCGTAGATTAAAACCAATGATATTAAAGGATATTGCAGAAATAACTGCTCTTGATATATCCACTGTTTCTAGGGTTGCTAATAGTAAA
Organism: uncultured Saprospiraceae bacterium; assembly: GCA_937967615.1. GTDB lineage: Bacteria > Bacteroidota > Bacteroidia > Chitinophagales > Saprospiraceae > CALCMJ01. Next base: position 7,288 of record CALCMJ010000023.1, on the reverse strand, counting down.
TTTGTGCAAACAGAATTTGGCACTAAGCGACTAAAAGATTTCTTTTCTGAATCCTTACAAACAAAAGACGGGACGGAAGTTTCTACTCTTGAGGTAAAAAACATCTTATCTGATATAATCTCTAGTGAGAGTAAACGCAAGCCACTTTCTGATGAAAAACTTAAAGATTTCTTACAGAAAAAAGGCTATAACATTGCGCGTCGTACAGTCGCTAAATATAGAGAACAGTTAAGTATTCCTGTTGCTCGTTTAAGAAAGGTCCTATAGAGATAAATATCATTCTTCAATCTCTTCGTAGTCTGTAAATTCCTCTTCAGTTTTTCTGTCAGAGCTAGATACATCGATCTTCTTTTTTGGGAGTACCAGTCTATATAAGACAACACCTAGGAATGCTATAAATGCGTATTTGAAAATCATACTACAAATATAAGAGTTTAAATTTGCTCCAAATGTTTATTAAATTAAACAATAGACAGCCTTTATTTTATTAAGGTTTAAACTTTTCTCTAAACCTAGGCAACAATACAAAGAACCCACGGGTATAGGAGAGTATAAACCTTTTATAATGAAAAAAATATTCCTTTTTAGCTTAGTTATATGTGCCATCTCTTGCAGTAAAGAACCGCAGGGTAATGGGGATTATATAATCTTTGGTCACTTTTATGGAGAGTGTTTTGGTGAAGCTTGTATAGAGGTTTTTAAACTTGATTCAGAAAAACTCACAGAAGATATAAATGATTTCTACCCTAACTCAAATTTCTATGATGGTGCCTTTGAAACTCCATTGAGCCAAGAGAAGTTTGAAATTGCAGAAATATTGTGGGAAACTTTTCCAGACAATTTGCTTAATGAAAGTGAAACAACTTTAGGCCAGCCAGATGCAGGAGATTGGGGAGGTCTATATGTTGAATACAAAAAGGGAGACGTTCGCGATTTTTGGTTAATTGATCAAACTGCAGAGAATATTCCTAGCTATTTAATTCCTTTTCAAAAGCGTGTAAATGATGTTATCCGAGAAATAAATAATTAGAGTTAACCAGGACTGCTTAGGGCAGTGCTTTGCCAGCAGAAGCAAGCCATAGGCTAAACCAGTCATCATTTTCTAGAATAATTTCTGCTGATTTGCTTGCTGCAACTATACGTTCTTTTTTAGATGTTCCTAGAATGGGTAAAATACCTGAAGGGTGATTCAGTAAGAATGCCAAGAATAATTGTGCTTTATCGCAATTGTATTTTTCACATAAGCCTTTCGCCATTTTTGCGATACGTTTTTCTTGCTCTGTTTCCGCTTCTTTCATAAGACGACCGCTGCCTAAAGGGGACCAAGCCATAGGGCGTATCCCATGTTTTTGGCATTGTAAAATGCTTCCATCTAAAAACGGATCCAGTTTCGCTAGTGAAAGTTCTATCTGATTCGTCGCTAATTCTGAAAATTGGTTTTGAGTTTCAAACTGATCTGGTGTAAAATTAGATACTCCAAATGCTCTTAGCTTACCTGCGGATTTTAATTCATCAAATGCTTCTGCGATAATTTCTGGTGACATCAATGGGCTAGGTCTATGAATTAATAATAAATCTAGATAATCAGTCCCTAGTGCCTTCAACGAATTTTCTACTGATAGAAGAATATGTTTTTTACTTGTGTCGTAGCAGTGTATTTTGTTTGCGGGTCTATTAGGTTTAGGAAGTTTTATTCCACACTTCGTTATGATTTCTATTTTGTCTCTAGAGCTTGTGCTTTGTTTTAGTGCTTTACCAAAACGTTCTTCTTCCATGTAGTCACCATAAATATCTGCATGGTCAAAACTGCTTATTCCTTGCTCTACAGAACAGTCAATAAGTTTACTTATCTCTTCAATTTGCAGCTTAGCTCCCCAGTTTCCCCATTTCCAAACACCGGTGACTATTCTAGAGAATTCTGGACTATTCTTGCTGAGTTTTATTTTCTTGGATAACATGTTCTCAAGATACGAAAAGGAAGGATTGGGGGTTGGGGGTTTCAACTGTTGTGTGCGTGTCTTTTACTTAGGTTCTGTTTACAAGGTTTTCGCACTACGTGCTGGTTTATGGAGCTATAAAAATTGCGCTCCTATGGGTCATACAAAGTTTATCGCGTGAGGGGGAGTAAGGGAGCGCAGCTGTCCTGAGCATAGCGAAGGACGGAACCCCTGGATGACCCGACCCATAATGAAGGACTTGTACTGAATTATGTCCTGAGCATAGCGAAGGATCTGGTCACGCCCTAATGAATTATGAAATACAAATTATGAGTGAAGAATTATGAAGGAAGAATTTTGAGGGAAGAAAGTTTATATGCAATTGAGGGATAAGAAATGTTAGTTTTCAGTCGTTTGGAGCCTCTTTTTATATAATCGTGCGTAATAAGCCTAGAATCCGGTATTCCCATCCTTAATTATTATTTCTTAATTCTTCCTTCATAATTAATCTGTTATTTTTGCAGCAAGTAAAAAAGAATGTTAGACAAACTAGAAGCTATATATAATAAATTCATACAGTTAGAAGAGAGGCTTGCAGATCCTACTATAATATCTGATATGAAAAACTTTACAAAGGTCAATAAAGAATACAAAGGTTTGCAGCCAGTTGTAGATGCATATCATGAATACAAAAATATTTTAGGAAATATTGCGGATGCTAAAGAAATGCAAAAGGATGAAGATGCAGAGATGAAAGCTATGGCTAAAGCAGAGTTAGAAACATTAGTGCCTGCGCTGGAGGAATTAGAAAGCAAGATAAAAGTTCTTATTATTCCAAAAGATCCTGAAGACAGTAAGGATGTGATTTTTGAAATACGTTCTGGTGCAGGAGGAGATGAGGCGAGTATTTTTGCAGGAGATCTTTATAGGATGTACATTAAATATTTTGACTCACAAAACTGGAAAGTGGAAGCGGTGGACATTAACGAGGGATCAGTAGGTGGTTACAATAAAATAGTTCTAGAAGTGACTGGCAACGATGTGTATGGGAAATTAAAATTTGAATCTGGTGCACATCGTGTACAAAGGGTTCCTAAAACAGAGTCACAGGGTCGTGTGCATACATCTGCCGCCACGGTGGCTGCCATTCCAATTTATGACGTTGAAGACATCAACATTAGAAAAGATGAATTAAGAACTGACACGTTTAGAGCAAGTGGTGCAGGAGGACAGCATGTGAATAAAACAGAATCTGGTGTGCGTTTTACCCACCTTCCAACGGGGATAGTAGCAGAAAGTACTGACAGTAGATCACAACACAAAAATAGAGATATTGCGATGACACGTTTGTATGTAAAAGTCAGGGAGGCACAACAAGAAAAACAATATGCAGAACAAAAAGAGAGAAGGAAATCTCTAGTGGGTTCTGGTGATAGGTCAGATAAAATACGTACGTATAACTTTCCACAAAATAGAGTTACCGACCACCGAATAGGTCTGACCTTATATAATCTTGACAAGATAATTGAAGGGGACATTAATGGCATTATTGAAGCGCTACAGGTTGCTGAAAACGCTGAGAAAATGCAATCCTCTGATTCATTCTAAGCCTAAGCAACAAAGTCAAACTGGTTTAATTTACTCTTCTGTTTTGCTAATACACCTTAGGATAGCCCGCATGTTTTGGGCATTTTAAGCCTATTTTATACAGTTTATGGCTATTTATCTCCATAAAACTTAGCTTATCTCAATTTTAGCACTTGATCTTTTGATTTGGCATAAGTTTTGGATTAGTAGGCTTGAACTGATAAAGCCATGAGTAGAAAGTTAACCCAATTTGTGTGTAGCTTGACAGCTGTACTTTGTTTTTTAATCCACAGCTCATTTTCTGTAGAAACAGATTTTGATGCGATGGAATATATTAATACATATAAGGACATTGCAATTGCTGAAATGCATAGAACAGGAATTCCAGCAAGTATAAAACTTGCCCAAGGCATGCATGAATCCCAATATGGAAAAAGTAGGCTTGCAACCGAAGCTAGAAATCATTTTGGTATCAAGTGCAAAACGTACTGGACAGGACAAAAGTTTTATCACAAGGACGATGACTACTATCAGGGAGCGCTCATTAATTCTTGTTTTCGTTCATATAACAACGAATTTGATTCGTTCGTAGACCACAGTAACTTTCTGAAGCACACGAAGCGATATTCCTCTCTTTTTCAAAATGAAAAAACTGATTATAAGGAATGGGCTTATGGCTTGAAAAAATGTGGTTACGCCACTGATAAGAGTTACACAAAAAAATTATTGAATAAAATAGAAAAGTACAACTTGCACCAATATGATTGGAGTCCTAATCCTTTCGTGCAAGTGCCTGAACACTATTAAAAACAAAGACATATTTATCCATAGCTTATAGGCGGTAACAATAAAGATTGTTCTGCCTGTTTTTTATTATAATGATATGTCAAGAATATATATCTTTGAGTTATAAACCGACCTGGGCTGTCAGTTGTTTTGGAGAACGATAAACCAATCTGAGGAATTTGATGGAATCTAATTCTGAACCTATTTCTTCGAGACAGATAGCTTAGGTCCTTTTTTATTGAGGTCCTGATAAAATCTTTTCCTCCCTCTTCTTCAGAGGATTTGCATGCATTTCAGTATGTACTTTCTTATTTCTTACCAGATCAAGTGCCAAGTTTATCGCAGAACGCATTGACCTGGGATCAGCAGAGTTAGTTCCTGCCAAATCATACGCTGTTCCATGATCAGGACTTGTGCGAATTACTGGCAATCCTGCAGTATAATTTACTCCAGATCCAAATGAAAGTGTTTTAAAAGGAATCAAACCCTGGTCGTGATACATGGCAAGAATACCATCTACTTTTTTGAAATTTGATGATCCAAAAAATCCATCTGCTGGATATGGCCCCATAGCAAGAATGCCATTCTTTTTTGCCTCAATGATAACTGGTCTTATTAAAGTTTCTTCTTCTGTTCCTATAGCTCCATTATCTCCCGCATGTGGGTTAATCCCTAAAATTGCCATTGTGGGTCGCTCTATTCCAAAATCGCGCTGCAATGTTTTATTTAAAATCTTGAGTTTATTTTTAATTCTGTCTAGTGTAATCTTTTCTTTAAGATCAAAGAGAGGTTCGTGATTAGTAACCAGTGCTACTCTCAGGGTATCAGATACCATCATCATGAGAGAATTTTTTACGCCCAACTTATCTGTCAAAAATTCCGTGTGACCAGGATATTGAAACCCTGCTAATTGCATTGCTTTTTTATGGATAGGTGCAGTCACGATTGCATCAATCAAACCGTTTTTAGCATCCTCTGTCGCTCTGTCTAATGAGATGTGTGCAAACTTCCCTCCTTGTTCCGTAATTGCTCCCAGTTCAATATTTACATCTTCATTCCAGCAGTTAAGTACATTGGGTTTGCTTGTATAGGCATTCTTGGCATCACTAATTGAAGAAAAGGAAAAGTCTATATTCTTCACGATGTTTTTGTGATAGGCCATCAGCTTGGAAGAGCCATAAATTATAGGAATAAAGTGCTTTGTCGCAGGATTTCCAGCAAGTGCTTTGATAATCACCTCTGGACCGATGCCATTCATATCTCCTATAGTAATCCCTATTTTAACCTTATCCATGATAATTGCTTTACTTTTGCACGAAGATAAGCTATCCCTAGATGTTTTTTAGTTTCTTAGCAACATTCATCAAGTAGTCAATTGAAAGCAAAAAAGAAATATGGTCAACATTTCCTCAAGGACGATAGGATAACTGAGGAAATTGCAAGTCAAATTGCACTTGCCAATGTGGACAATCTCCCACTATTGGAGATAGGCCCTGGTAAAGGTGCACTTACCATGCGCTTGATAGGAAAAGGGCAAAAGGTGACCTGTGTAGAAGTAGATGAGGATATGGTAGACCATTTGCAAAAGCAAAATCTCAATGTTGAAATTATCCAATCAGATGTCCTTGATATAAATCCTCATGAAGCTATGGAGGGCAAACCATTTTTCCTCTGCGGAAATTATCCTTATAATATTTCATCTCAAATTCTTTTCTGGATGTTGAGTGCAAGAGACATCATACCTCAGATGGTGGGTATGTACCAATACGAAGTCGCAGAACGCATTCTTTCAAACCCTGACAGTAGAAAGTATGGAATCCTGAGCGTGCTCTGCCAGGCATTTTATAATTGTGAATTTTTACTTGAAGTGCCTCCAGAATCGTTTAAGCCAGAACCAAAAGTAAATTCTGCAGTCATTATGCTGAGCAGAAATAAAACAGGGAAACTAGATTGCGATGAAAAATTCTTTAAGCGAGTTGTCAAAACCAGCTTTGGGCAGAGAAGAAAAAAACTGAGCAACTCCCTAAAATCTTTCTCTGAGGATAGAACTATTTTTGATCATTCTCTATTTACTAAGAGACCGGAACATTTATCTGTTCAGGATTTTGTAACTATAACTAATATTTTAAATACAGATTAGATGGAACTAGAAGATAAAATAAATGCAGATCTTAAAACTGCAATGAAAGCAAAAGACAAAGTTGCATTGCGAGGTATCCGTGCAATCAAGTCTGCAATTCTTCTTGCAAAAACAGATGGCAGTGGTCAGGAGTTAGATGATGCTGCTGGCATTAAAATCGTACAAAAACTTATAAAGCAAAGACAAGATTCCTTGGATATTTTTAATACGCAAGGACGTGATGATCTAGCAATAATTGAAAAGGAAGAAATAGAAATCTTAGGCCGTTATCTACCAGAGCAGATGGGTACTGAAGAGTTAGAATCCTTATTGAAAGAGATCATTACTCAGACTGGTGCTGAGTCTATGAAAGATATGGGAAAGGTAATGGGCATTGCTTCTGCCAAGCTTGCGGGCAAGGCTGATGGGAAAACAATATCTACTACGGTAAAGAAGTTGTTGTCTTAGGGGACGGTGCGATTGTGCGATTGTGCGATTGTGCGATTGAGTGATTGAGTGATTGAGTGACTGAGTGACTGAGTGACTGAGGGATTGAGGGACTGAGGGACTTGGAAAGAGCGGCGTGTGCTGGGGATTTGAACCAGAATTTTTGGAATTTAAGTAATTAGCTGAATTTATATTTGGCTTTTTCATTCAGGGGTGCTTGAGTAGCTTTTGTGACTTTGATCACGTAATGCTTGAATACCTTAAAACCTGGGGGAGGATGGGAGAAGAGCTCAATACCTTGTGGGAGAAGGAGCGAAGGGGCAGCTTTATAAGCATTTTCCATATATATTAAAAAAGCCTTAACAGTCTAAATGGAATGGATATGTCTATTCAATTGTTATACCTTTATAGT
>CALCMJ010000022.1 GCA_937967615.1 uncultured Saprospiraceae bacterium | reverse complement strand
TATCCATAGCATTCCCTACTAAAAATCCTATAAATGATCTGTTTGAGAAAAAAGATCGAATTTCCAGCTATGGAATGGGCTTTACACTGATGCCGCATTCAGTTGTAGGTTATGATATAAGTTCTACTGAGATAGCTGACACACTGGGAGAAATAAGAAGAAATTTTTTAGGGAGTGGAGGAACATATAAGTTTTTGTTTTCTCAAGGCTACAAATACAAAAACTTTTCAGCAGGATTAAACCTTGGGTATTTATTTGGTAAAATACGATATACACGAGATGTAGTCTTTATAGATAATTTGAATGCCTTTTCTGTAGACTACGAAAACAATTATTCAGTCTCTGGATTTTTATGGAATGTTGGATTTATTTATTCTCATGTTTTAAATAAATCAAGAGTAGATCAGAAGAAAGGAATATCCCCAAAGGTTTTAAACATTGGACTGAGGGCAAATACAAATACCGGATTCTCAACAAACTCCAATACGATAAATCTTCATAGAAATTATTCTTCTAGTGAGGTGGATACTGTAAGCTCTTCATTTGACCGTAAAGGAAGTGGCACTTTACCAGCGGAAATTGGTCTTGGGGCCACATATTTTGATGGTACAAAGCTTGCATTAGGTGTGGATTTAAGCGCAGCTTCATGGTCTAGTTATAAGAATGATGCAAATCCAGAAGAACTTTCTAACACTTTTAAGTTAACTTTTGGCGGATATATACGTCCTAACTATAAGTCGTTTTCCTATTTCGACAGAGTTTACTATCGTTTTGGTGCATATTATGGTAATGATCCACGTGTAGTTAATGGTACACAGATCAATAATTACGGCCTCAGCGCTGGTTTTGGAATGCCTTTCGTATTCCAGAAAAAAATATCACATGCTAATCTTGGCTTAAATATCGGGAGGAGAGGTACAGGTACTACCATCCAGGAGACCTATTACAGGATAACCTTTGGTTTTACTTTTAATGACGATGAGTGGTTTATTAAAAGAAAATATAATTAATTAAAGAAACTGAAAACTATGAGTAATTTTCTAAGAAACGCAATCCTTATGTTCGCTTCCATATTCATTGCAAATCTTGGATTTGGGCAATGCCAGAACTGGCTGGAATCACCAGACAAAGATGACGCAGAGAATAATCATTCAATCTACAGACAAGCTCTTAAAGCAAAAGACTATCCAGTTGCAGAAGAATATTGGGCTAAAGCATTTGAGGTAGCACCAGCAGCAGACGGTAAACGAGATTACCACTTTACAGATGGTATCAAGCTTTACATTCAAAAATTAAAAGACGCTGACGCAACAACCAAAAGTCAATACGTCGAAAAAATAAACATGCTTTATGACCAAGTAATTGATTGTTACAAGAATGGTGCAATTCAATCTACAAAGTGTCAAGATGATGCATGTATTCAAAAGAAGATAGGTAATCTTACTGCAAGAAGAGGTTACGATATGTTTTACTCTATCAATTCTCCTTACTCCAAAAATCTTGCAATGTATGACAGTGCCTTAGAAATGGCAGGAAATGAAATTGAGTATACATTTTTTGATCCAGTGGCAACAATGGTAGTATACCAATTTGAGAAAGGAAAACTAGAGAAGCAAAAAACGCTAGATTACTTTTTCTTGATGGAAAAAATCGCAGAGCACAACGTGGCTAACAATGAAAAATATGGTGAGTCCTATGACCAAGCATGGAAAGCGGCAAAAACAAAATTTGCTAAGATAGAGAGTGATATTTTTGATTGTGATTACTTCAAGCCTCAACTACAAGCTATGTATGAAGAAAATCCAGACGACCCAGATAATCTTAAAAAGTGTATAGCTCTATTGAAGAAAAGAGGTTGTCCAGATTCTGACCCTACATTAGTTCAGTGGCAGGCGAAATGGAAAAGCTACGCACAGGGAGTGAATGCACAAAGACAGGCAGAATTTGAGGCAAGTAATCCAGCTATGCTCGCAAGCAAGGCGTATAAGGCAGGAGACTACCCAGGAGCAATAAGCAAATACAGAGAAGCGATTGCTCAGGAAACAGATAATCATAAAAAAGGAACATACCATTGTTCACTTGCTTCTATTCTATTCAGAAAGCAAAAGCAATACAACGAAGCAAGAAAAGAAGCGAAGACTGCTTTAAGTTACAGACCAGGATGGGGAAAAGCACTTATGCTTATAGGTGATATGTACGCAACTGGTGCTCGTAATTGTGGTGATTCATGGAATCAACGATTAGCAATCCTTGCTGCAGTTGATAAATATCAATTAGCCGCACAAGATCCAGAATATGCTGCTGATGCAAACAGCAAAATATCTAAATATAGAAGTTCAAAACCTACGCAAGACGAAGGATTTATGAGAGGGGTTAAGAAAGGCGATAGTGTAAAAGTGGGATGCTGGATAGGTGAAACTGTGAGGGTATCTTATCAATAAAAAAACAGACATAAAAAAAGCGCATCAAAATGATGCGCTTTTTTTATGTCCCTATGTTTCTTTCTACTTTATCAAAACTAATTTTTCCACTACAGACTTCTTTGTATCAATATCTGTAACTCGAAGTACGTAGACGCCATTTTCAAAACTGCTCAAATCTATATGCTCTACTTCACTTTCTTTAAGTACAATTTTACCTGTCTCCGTATATACTTCTATACTCAATCTCAAATCTCTGTCTGAATCTAAATACACAAATCCTGAACTTGGATTAGGGTAAATATTCAAGCTCGCAGTACCTAGTTCATAAACTGCGGATGGCCCATCTAAACCATCACAATCTTCATCTATTCCATTTCCTGGAATTTCTGTTGCTCCCGGATTAATATCAGGATTTGATTCATCGCAATCTACATCTAAGCCATATCCATCGCCATCTATATCATTGTCTAAGGTACTAGGGTCGCAATCGTCGTCAATGCCATTAAAAATGATTTCTGTTGCTGACGGATTAATAAGTGCATTTAAATCATCACAATCTTCATCAAGGCCAAATCCATCGCCATCTTGATCATCATCTACAGTATCAGAATTACAATCATCATCAAGTCCGTTATAATAATTTTCCGCTGCACCTGGATTTACTTCAGCATTTGTATCATCACAATCAATTTCATCTGTAAAGCCGTCCATATCTAAGTCAATTCCAGAGCTTAGGCATCCAAAAGTCACTAATCCATTCCCTGACATATCAGAAGCAGAATTGCAATCATCCATATCATGAAGGATCATAAGAATGTCTGGAAAATTATCGTCTTTGATGTATTCAAATTCTATTCTGCAAGAATCAAGACTTGTCAACATACTGCCTCTCTCTGTATTGTTACTATTATAATAGTAGATGGATACATTTGCTGGAAAAACTGTAGCATCATATCCTTCACAAAAATCAAAATAGTAAGTAATCCCTTCACGAAGATCTTTTACAAAATAGGATTCATTTGACCAGATCTCCCAGGTGGAGTTTGTAGGACCATTGATACAGTTTCCTGCACTCGCTAATATATCCCACGGTCCAGTATAGAAGCTATCACAAGGTGCTTCTTCATCTAAGCCATCGCAATTTTCGTCAATACCATTACCCGCAACTTCATCAGCATCCGGATTTATAGAAGCGTCTTGATCATCACAGTCAAACGCTAGAGTATAGCCATCCTGATCAATATCATCGTCAGGTGTTGCTGGATTGCAATCGTCATCTATTCCATTGTAGGCGATTTCAGACACTCCAGAATTTATATTTTCGTCAAAGTCATTGCAGTCATCATCACAGCTAAATCCATCATTGTCGTTGTCAATTGCACCTGTACATAATTTTGCAGAAAACAAGCCACGGCCATGTGTAGCTGCTATTACAGTAAAATCACTTGCGCGCACGTCTAACATATCTACTCGAGTTGGAGGTAGGCCAAAACTGTTGTAAGACCATTCTGTATCTGTAACTCCGGCAATTGCATTGGTTGTCCATATGCCTAGCTCTGTTCCTACTAAAACACCATTCGGATTTGCTGGATTAAATACAGCCCATCTTATTGGCATTTTTGGAAGATCCCCATCATGGTTTTCCCAGGTCAAGCCGGCATCATTGCTCACAAAAACATTCTCCAAGTTTGTATTTGAAATACAGAATAAGAGTCGGTCAGGATTGTTTAAATCTACATCAATGCTACGTACATTTCCTCCCCCACTAAATAATTCATTGATCCTAGGTGATCCTTGCACCAAAGAATCAATTTCAAATACCTTCCCTCCATTAGTACCTATATAAACTTTCGTGTTATCAGCTGGATGTACTTTAATTGCGGTAACACGCTGTCCGTTAATTTGGGAAAATTTAATAGAATCAAACTCACCAGTATGTACATCCATAATAAGTAATTCTTCTTGCTGCGAACTACATATTAAATAGTCATTGTCATCATCATAGTCAGTTGGATTTATAAAATATCCTTTATCGGATATATTATGTCTTTCACGGCTACTCCAAGAATTTGTTGTAACCCAATAATTATTATACACGTATGAGCTAATCTGAATATCTGGGTTATCTCTATCAATATGACAATAAGCTCCATCTCCACCCGTGACTTCCCATGTAGAGTTAACTCCTGAGTCTGTAAATAGATGTGTTCCATTGTCTTGTGTTCCTGCTAGAAAATAATTTTCTTCTATTGGGTGAATTGCACAAGCATAAAATTGGATCGTGTTATACCCTTGGTTTTTCCATCGAATATCTGGGACACTTGCCGTTGCATTGGATGTAAGAAATAAACCTCCGTCATTTGTAAAAGCAGCCTTTGTATTTGACCCCTTTAAATATCCTGCAAAATGCTGATCTGCATGCACTTCTTGAAAACCTGCTCCACCATACCACTGCGACATTTGTTCCCAGTTTTCTCCTCCATCTTCTGTTAAAAGTATATCTACACCGCCTATAAATACTCTGTCCTCATCATTAGGGTCTATAGTTATACTTAAATCATACCATGCTTGATTCCTACTGAAGAAATCCATTCCTAATGCTGGAGGTGACTCCAGTAGAGTCCAACTCAATCCTCCATTTTCAGTTTTAGCAATTTCTTCAATTGATCTAGTAGAAGCTTCTTTTAAAACATATATAACTTCTGGGTTTGATGGTGATACCGCTAATTCTATTCTTCTAGGTAAGTATCCAGGGATATTCATATAATTCCACGTATCTCCATTGTCTTTTGAACTATATACTCCATCTGAAGATCCAGAAAATCCCATACAAACATATAGAGTCCCATCAGAGGCCAAATCAATATCTCCAGTTCGTTCAGAAAATCCAAACTGTCCATTTCCTATAGACTTGACCCAAGTTTCACCTCTATCCAATGACATTTGTAAGCCTCCTGCACGCGTACATGCAAACAATCTATCTCCAGAAATAAGTAATTTTTGAACATAATCGAAAATGTCATCCGAAGTAGATTCAAGTCTTCTCCATGATTTCCCCCCATCCAAAGATCTATAAATACCATCACCTTTGTAAGCATCAGCATTAAACCAGCCTTCACCTGTAGAAACATATATTACATCGTGATTAGATGGATCAATTACGATAGATGATATTGCACTATTCCCATCATAAGACTTTACTATCTCCCAAGTATAATTGTTTGAAAACGCATTTGTTAATTTCCATAGGCCGCCTGCAATTCCACCTGTCCAAATGGTATTCCCTGAAGGATCACTTGGATCAAATGCCATTGTTCTTGTTCTTCCTCCAAAATTATCTGGACCACGTTCTTCCCATGAAATGGAAGTACCAGAACGATACATATTGTTTTGAATTTGTTCTTTGATCTTAAAGATTTGCTGGCGAGGTATAGAATTCGTGGCTATGTCTCTAGTCAACTCAAACTCTTGTTCTGCCATCCCCTCTATTCTTCTTTCTTTTGGGATTTTTTCAAAGGCTTCTTTTTCTGAAAAGAAATAAGAAACTGAACTCACTGAGATTGCAATAATTAAACATTGGATAATTACACTGCGCATTTTTATCGATTTTGAATAAATATAGCTTTTATCCTAAAAATTGCATGAAGCATTTAAGTTCAACGTCACCGCAGATACACTCGATTGCTTCTTTTAAGTCTATTTCTAGGCGTTTATAGCTAAATCTCACATTTTCTTGTATGCTTATTAACCCTAATAGCCTAAATTTGCATCTTACATTTAAGACCACATTAACACCCATTTTATCAATATCTACGTATAAAGAAGAAATACTCTGCTATGAAAAGTATATATATAATCCTATTATTAAGTTCTTCTCTCTTCTATATCGCTTGTACACCTAAAGTTGTAGAGGAAACTAAAGAACAAGTTATAGAGGAACCCATTAAGGAAGAACCTAAGGGTCCATGTACTATTCTAAGTCAACTCAGTCCATCAAAAAAAGATGAGGCAGAAACTGCTTATGTGCTATACAGAGATTTCTACAAATCAAAGGAATACGCAAGAGCACTTCCCTTATGGCAAAAAGCTTTCACTCTAGCTCCAGCTGCAAATGGACGTATAAAATATCAATATGATGATGGCGTGGGAATTTACAAGGGACTCATGGAGAAAGAGACAGATCCTTCCGTAAAGCAATCTTATGTTGATGAAATTATGAAGATATATGACAAACGAGCGGAGTGTACAGGTGATACAGGGTACTCTTTAGGAAGAAAAGCTTTTGATAATTATTACTACTTTTCTGAGTATACATCTGAAGATGAGACCTTCGAGCAATTTAAACAAGCAATTGATCTTAAGGGAGAAAAGTCAGACTACTTTGTAATAAACCCTTTCACCGCCTTATTATTTGATAGAATATTAGATAAGCGAATTTCATACGAAGAAGGAAGAAAGTATGCATACAAAATTTTTGAAGCTGTAGAGTATGGAAAAGCGAATTGCAAAAAAGATTGCGATGCTTGGGATATAGTAGCAGAATATGCACCAGCAAAAATGGAAAATCTTGAAGGTCTAGAGGGATTCTATGATTGTTCTTTCTTCAGCGATAAATATTACGCTTTGTACTTATCCAATCCTACGGATTGTGAAACGATCAATAAAGCATATGGAAGAATGTTGTGGGGTAAATGCGACAAAACGAATCCCATTGTTGCTGAAGTAAAAAAAGCAAAACAAACAAATTGTTATACAGCGGCGCCACCTCCAAAAGAAAGCACCCTAAGGCAGGGGTATGATGCCTATACTGAGGGTAGATACAATGAAGCGATCTCCTTCTTTGAACAATTCGTCAATAAGACAACCGATAATAATAAAAAGGCCAAGTACGCTCTTTTGGTCGCCAAGATTTACTACGGAGACATAAAGAACTTTCCAAAAGCCAGAGCCAAAGCAAAAGAAGCTGCATCGTATAGAGCTAACTGGGGCGAACCTTATATCCTCATAGGTAAACTCTATGCATCAAGCGGTCCTCTGTGTGGGCCTGGGCGAGGCTGGGATAGCCAAATAGTGACGTGGCCAGCTATAGATAAATTTGAATATGCTAAAAGCATAGACGCCAGTGTTGCAGCAGAAGCAAATAAATGGATTAGTCAGTATAAACAATACATGCCTAGCAAAGAAGATATTTTCCTCAGGAATTTAAAAGCAGGTGCTACTTACAAGGTAGGATGCTGGATTAATGAAAGTACTAAGATTAGGACAGCTAATTAATCTTCTTTAAAATAAAACCCAAAGCAGAAATCCTAAAATGGGGTTTCTGCTTTTTTATTTACTTTTTCCTTTCATTTATAGGGATTCCTTACAATAAAGTGTCTTTATTATAAGTCCCTAGTATATTTTATGAATTTCAAATTTGGAACAGCTGGTTTTTTATTCGCAAGTACGCTTATTGTAAATGCAGGTAACTATCTAATTAACCTTATTTTAGGTAGGATATTAGGACCTGAGTTATTTGCTGAAGCAAGTGTGATTGCAACAGCAGTATTAATGTTGTCCTTTTTTGCTGTGGGCATCCAACTCAGCTCAGCTAAATTTTCAGCAGAATACTTTGCAGCGAACGAAAACAAATTGATTGCTGGATTCGAAAAATGGATAGGGAACAAAGTCTTAATTATTAGTTTGGTGCTCGCTACCCTACTTATTTTAGGATCAAGAGCCTTGCAAGGCTACTTACATTTCCATTCATTTTGGCCCATCATTATAATTGCAATTGGTATTCCCATGTATTTCAATATGAGTGTAAAGCGTGGGATTGCGCAAGGAACTGATAATTTTATCCGTCTCGCTTGGACATACATTATCGAAATGTTGCTCAGATTGGTTTTTACATTTGGTCTAATATTTCTCGCTTTAAAATCTACTAACCAAGTCACATCAGAAGCTGTAAGCGCAGGGTTTCTATTTTCCTTTCTTGCTGCTATGTGGGTAAAACCTACAGCTTCTCAGACTAAGGATCTAATTCCATTTAGCGGACAAGATGCCGTCAAAAGTTTTGTGTTTGTAATTTTAATTTATGAGTTCAGCCAGATCCTTATTAACAATAGCGATGTCATTCTTGCAAAACACTTCTTCACCGCTGAGCAAGCAGGACTCTATGCTGCTATTGCTTTAATAGGAAGAGTCGTCTTCTTTGGCACTTGGACCATCGTTACATTACTATTCCCAAAAGTTATTCAAAGAGAAAAGCAAGGACTACCCCACTTTTCATTGTTTTGGCTTTCCTTTTCAATAACCGCAGGATTTGGACTTATTGTAATTCTTGCTTGCTATTTTGTTCCTGAACTTATAATAGGAGTTTTGTTTGGTCCAGAATATCTTGAAGTAAGTGCTCTATTATGGAAGTATGCCCTTGCGACGAGTTTGTTTGCGTCCGCAAATGTATTCGCGTACTATTATATGTCGTTGAGTAAATATACACCAGTAGTGCTTTCTGTAATAGCTGGTGTAATGCAGGTAGCCTTAATTTATGTATATCACAATTCGCTCTCAGAGGTCATTCAAATCCAAATCTATGTTATGGGCGGCTTGCTATTATCTATGATCGCTTATCAAATTCTTCAGTCTATAAGCAGTTCAAAAAAAATAAGGCTTAATGCCACTTGATCTTCCGCAAAAAACTATACATGCAGGTACAAATGATTAAGTATCCAGCAGTAAATAATTAATACATTTGTAATCATGAAGGTGTTAAGAAAGATACTAAGTACTTTATTGTTTGCTGTACTATTGATTTATGTGGGGGCCATCCTAGTTTGGAATTTTTCGCATCCGGCTGTTAAATGGCAGGAAGAGAATTTTAAAGTATTGACAGAAGTATTTCCTGAAGACTTTATGTGGGGAACAGCAACTGCCGCTCATCAGGTAGAAGGTGGTAATATCAATAACAACTGGCATACTTGGGAACATGCGCTCAATTCAGAAAACAAACCTACCATCAAGAACCAAGACAAGTCTGGGAAAGCAGCAGATCACTGGAATAGATATCCTGAAGATATCCAGCTGATGAAAGACCTGGGTTTAAATGCATATCGCTTTTCAATTGAATGGAGTAAAATTGAACCTCAAAATAATATGATAGACAGGAACGCTGTTCAACATTATCATGATTTAGTGGATAGTTTACTTGCAGCAGGCATCACTCCTATGATGACCCTTCATCATTTTACCCAACCAAAATGGTTTGACGATCTAGGTGGTTTTGAAAAAGAAGAAAATGCAAAACACTTTGTTGAATTCAGCAAAATTGTGTTTGAGGAATTTGTAGACAAAGTAAATTACTATTGCACGATTAATGAACCTAATGTCTTTGTCACGGGAGGCTATGTCAGAGGAGATTTTCCTCCTGGTAAGAAAGACCCAGAGCTGGCAGGTACAGTTCTCTTTAATTTACTTAAGGCGCATACGCTTGTCTATAGAACTTTAAAAAAACTCCCTGGAGGTAAAAAAGCAAAAATTGGAATCGTAAAAGACATATTCGTGTTTGAACCTCTTAATAGATTTCATCCTGGAGATTGGCTTGTCGCAAGAACAGTAGATAAAGCATTCAATGAATCTACTCTAGAGTTCTTGAAAACTGGTTATTACAACTTTGATTTTCCTCCTGTCCAGATTTCAAAAAAGTATCCTATGGCAAAGGGGTCCTATGATTTTGCAGGATTGAATTATTATTCTCATATCGTTTTCAATTTCTCCTTTGATCAGGATAAAGCTTTGGAACCGCACATGCCTAAGGATGAAATAAAAACCGACATGGAGTATACCATGTATCCAGAGGGATTATATACAGCAATTAAACGCATAAGTAGCTTAGGTGCACCTATCATTATTACAGAAAATGGTGTTGCGGATCGTGACGATGATATGCGATCAGAATATATACGGAAACACCTTGCAGCTGTATCCAAGGCAATGAAAGAAGGATATGATATTGATGGTTACTTTTACTGGTCTTTGATGGACAATTTTGAATGGGCAGAGGGCTATGACATGAAATTTGGACTCTATGCACTGGACACCTTGAGTCAAAAAAGAACACTCAGAAAAGGAGCCTTGACGCTAAAAAATATAATTCAAGGAAACTAATCTTAAATATACCGAGTTATAAGAATTAGGAATTTGGATTTTCATCCTATCTTTGAACTATTATCAAAATATAAGAATACAAGTATGTTTAACAGAAGACAGCAACAATACGGAGGAGGCGGTTATGGTGGATCTCCAATGGGTGGAGGCGGAAGCAGAAGAGGAGGAAGATTCAAACTTATGCTCATAATAGGGCTAGCGATAGCAGGATACCATTTTCTGAAATTCTATACAACTACACAAGTAAATCCAATCACCGGAGAAAAACAACATGTATCTCTTACTCCTGAACAAGAAGTTGCCTTAGGCCTACAAAGTGCTCCTCAAATGGTTCAGCAGCATGGTGGATTACATGCAGATCAGAGAGCACAAGAATATGTTAAGCAGGTAGGTGCTAAACTTGTAGCAAGTACAGTTGCAAGACAAAGTGGCTATGATTACGATTTTCATTTATTGGCAGATCCTAATGTTGTAAATGCATTTGCATTACCGGGCGGCCAAGTCTTCATTACTGAAGCACTCTTTGCGCAACTTACAACAGAGGACCAACTTGCAGGAATTCTTGGTCACGAGGTAGGGCATGTCATTCATAGGCATGGTGCTGAACGACTAGCAAAGCAGGGACTGACTCAGGGACTTATCACCTCAGTGATGGTAGGATCAGGAGATTATAATGCAACTCAGATGGCCCAGGCAATTGGTTCCATGGTAAATATGAAATATGGAAGGGAGCAAGAACTCGAATCTGATGACTTTGGTGTGCGTATGATGCTAGAAGCAGGTTATGATCCTAGATCACTTTTAGAGGTCATGGATATTCTTGAAAAAGCTTCAGGGCCTAATAGAGCTCCAGAACATATGAGTACGCATCCAAGTCCTGAAAATAGAAGAGAGATGATTATTGAAGCGATGGAAAAATACTCCAGATAGAAACTGAATCTTTTTATTTCTTTGATTTTATTTCGTTCCAAGTTGTAAAGAGACTTTCCTGATTTGGTCTGTTCTCTGGAATTTGATCTAGTGCTTTCGTTTCTCTAAGTGAATCGTGACAGTCTTTAGGTAGGGTTTGATAAAGCCGAGTGCCTTTCTTCTTCCAGTCGAGCATTTCATCAGAAACCTGTTTAATAATCTTTGCAGGATTACCTAATACTAAACTTCTTTCTGGAATGTGCTCATTCGCCTTAATAAAACTTAAAGCACCTACTATTGACCCATCCCCTATCACCACATTGTCCATAATAACCGCATTCATACCTATAAGAACATCTCTTCCTATCAATGCTCCATGAATAATTGCTCCATGACCTATATGCGCATTTTCTTTTAGCCTTACGGTAATTCCTGGGAACATATGTATCGTACAATTCTCTTGTACGTTGCATCCATCTTCAATTACAATTCCTCCCCAGTCTCCTCGAATTGCAGCCCCTGGCCCTATATAAACTTCTTTACCGATAATTACATTTCCTGTAACTGCAGCTAGTGGATGTACAAAAGAACTGGGATGAACTACTGGTGTAAATCCTTTAAAACTATAAATCATTTTAGTACAGGATTATTTTTTTAGTCGTCCTACCCTCTTTCAATTGCATGTGAGCAAGATAAATTCCTGGCGTCCAAGCCTGTGTAGATATACGTAATTTACTTTCTAATCCTTCATGCGTAAACACACTCTTGCCATCAATACTCCTTATTGAAATTGTAATTGCTTTCATCGCTTCAAGTTCAATCTGAATATCTTGACCTTGTTTCAATACATTTGGAAACAATTTTACTTGAGCATCAGTGAGCTCTTCTGTGGATGACACATCCGAAGTAATAAAACTTTGCATCACAGTAGCATTGGCATTACAAAATTCGAAGTCTGTATATGGAGTAACTGACCAAAAAAACTGAATATTCACATCCATGGCAGGAATGGTAATTTCACTTTCTGCTGTACTGAAGCTCATCCAAGGAAACGTCATCCCAGGAAATACTTCATTTGTTATTAGTACTTCAACTTTGTAAAAGTCTGCATTTTCAATATCCTCCCAGTCCAATTGTACAAACTCATGATAAACCACTTCATCATCAATAGGATAGTTTAAAATCACTTCTGGATCTAACATGGGCAAGGGAAGATAATCAGGATCTAAATAATCAGATTTTTCATCTAGTAAATTTGCACGCATTGCCGCTGATTGTTCATCTGTAAACCTCGCAGAACATACATCATTCGCATAAGACATAATGAGGGTACCGTCCGCTTTCAATTTAACGCCATCCGGATCTGTAAAAACCATGAAACTTTCATTTCCACTATTCTGGTCGCATGACCATCCACTTGCTATATAATCTGGATCTGTATCACAAAATCCATCTGCAGCAAAATGACAATTGCTACCATCTGCTTTTTCAACAAATGCTGTATCAATTATGAGAGTATCAAAATCAAAATATGGTTCTAATTTAAATGCAGTATAATCATAAGTCACCCATTCAGGAGCAGGATCTGCAAATGAATGTGGTACAGTGCCATTATAAGAGACTCCACCTTCCCATCCTAAAAAGGGATGTTGGATAGATAAGTTATGGCCTACCTCGTGTGCCCAAGTATGATCACCTTCTCCCATACATGCTCTATTCATTGCAATGCCGGCATAAGGAAGATTATACCCGCAATTTCCTGCTGGGTTATCTACGACATATGTATTTATTGTATTTTCTACATTGTATTCTACCATCATATTATATCCTACCTCTAATTCAGTATGGTTGTTATAGTTACCATTGGAGACACGTCTAATAGGATGATTCAAATAGAATTGCAAGTCTGTCCCTGCAAAATCTGTGTTCAACTGACAAAGATTATCAAAAATAAAATCGTCTGTAGCACTACCCGTTAAGACATGAACGGTCATGGGTATATACATAATGCCACCAGAACGCGTCTTGTACTTAGATGGATCTTTTTGATATTCCTTCAACCATTGTGATTTAAACGAAGGTGTTCCGCAAGGCGATAGATGCTCTTTCTGTCCAAGACAAAATGTAGAACAGAAGCCAATAAGAAGAAGTACAATAAACGGTATTTTCATAATTATAGATTGTCTTCTAAAAATAGCAATTCTAGGGGAACCATAGCCTATGATAGATGTCTTAATAGAAGACAAATCATCGTCATTCCTATTTCGAGTGTTTTTTTAGGTCAATAATCTTTTAATTCCCACTATATCTGATCATTGCATAAACGATTGCTATGATCAATAATACTGCAATTACGAGTCGCAGTATAAGTGATTGAAGATTTGCTTGAGGTTTTGTCATTGTTATATCCTTAGAGAGTAGAGCAGAATCTGCTGTGCTAGTCTCTAGTTTATCAAGAAGCTTAGACTGAAAAAGAAGTTGGTCTTTAAATTCTGGATCTTTTAAGTTTTCTTCAAATTCTATTTGTTCAGCTGTGCTTAGATCTTTATCTAAGTATTTTTCTATTAGAGAGAGTTGTTTGTCAGATAGATTCAAAATATTGGGTTCTAAGTTTATTCGCTTCCAAAATCCATTTCTTATAGACTCTATACTTTGCTGTCTTGGCTGCATCACTACTTGTGTAGCCTAGTTCATCAGCAATTTCAGACATGGAATATTTTTCAAAGTAAAAAAGTTCTAGTATTCTCCGTCCTTTTGGTTCAATAGAATCCAAAGCTTTAATACATAAATTTAAAACTTCTTCACTTTCTTTACGTGTATTCTTAGGATTAGTTTCATAGAGTAGAGATCTGACTTCCGCTACTCTGGAATTTTTGTTTTGTTTTTGCCTATATTTTGAGCGTGCTAAATTCATGCAAATTCCTAGCAAATAGGATTTTAGGTTTGAATTTGGTTTAAGTTTATCTGTTATTATATTCTTTCTAAAAATTAAGAATGCATCTGCATAAATATCTTTAGCATCCTCTCTATTCGCCATTCCCCTCTTGACAAGATAGTTTTGGCATCTGTGCAATTGGTTTATGTAAAAGTCCATTAGGGTCGTTTGTTTTTCTTCTTGTAGTTCTCGTCTTATTTTATCAAGTACCTTCATGGGCAGCTGTATTCCTTGTTGTTTTCAAATTAGTTTTTCTTAATCACTAAAGTGGAAGCTATCATATCATGTAATCCTTGTTTTTTGTCTGTCCATATTGCCATTAGATATCCTATAAAAAATATTGTTGAAGAAATTATTTTAGACGCATTCCGTCCCACGGCTCTTAGGAAAGAAACTTTATTTCCATCCATATCTGTAACTTTAATACCAACTGCCATTTTCCCAGGAGTTCCTTGAAACTTGGAGCATTCAAATGCAGCCTGGTATAAAATAAAAAGCATGGGTACACCAAAAAAGTATGCTAGCAATAATCCAAGAGCTGCACTCTCGCCTATCTCGCCTATTGATGTACTCATAAACAAAACAGGAAGAGCTGTTCCTACAAAGATCATGAGTATTCCAAAAATGATAAGCGAGTCAATTAGAATTGCTGCTACTCGTAAAGCAAATCCTGCCATCTGAAGTCTAGAGGGCTTGTTGTAGTCGTCGTGATCGTAGGTGTTCTCCATAAGAGATAATTTTGCGTTTATGTGTTTAGGGGGTAAAAGGTTACCAATAATGGGGAATAATTCTCACAAAAAGCAATGAATATTCTTTCCATAAAAAAAGCTCTGGAAGATTTCCAGAGCTTTAGTAGCGTGAGCGAGACTTGAACTCGCGACCTCTAGATTATGAATCTAGCGCTCTAACCAGCTGAGCTACCACGCCATTATTTAAACGGTTGCAAATATATGAATTAAGCTGTTTTAAAAAACTCTATTTCTAACTGATTTTAGGGCTAGATCTTAACAAATCTCTTCGTTTCCTGACTTTTCCCATCAGAAATTAGCAAATAATGAATTCCAGGGGCTAAACCGGATATATCAATGCTATTATTGACAGCTTCAATATTCTTAATCTGACCACTGCTATTCACGAGTTTATAACTAAAATTCATTGTGTTTATTTTAGTCCCAATCATGATTTCTGTGCTGGATACATTTGGATAAATGTTTACTAAATCAACTCGATTTAAGTCTTCTGTTCCAACGTTTATAAGTTGTTCAAGATCATAAGTTCTAAGTCCTTTTCCATGGGTTCCAATCATAATCTGATGGGCAACGGGATTATACTCCAAATCAAAGCATTGAATAAAAGGAAAATCATTCCCTAATCTGTCCCATGTGTTTCCTCCATTCTCAGTTACGTATACTCCAATCTCCGTAGCTGCAAAAATATATTGGTCATCATAGCCTTCTAAAATGTACAAGTCATTGATTGCGAAATTTGGTAAATCCCCGCTAATATCCACCCAATCTTGACCCAAATTATCTGATCTAAAAATATGCGGGACAAAATCATTACTCTTGAATCCAGTCACAGTTACAAAGACAGTACGCTCAAATGTAGGTGATGCTTTTACTTCTGAAATCCAATTTCTTGGAAGCCCTTCTGAAACATTGTTAAAATCAATACTATTCTCTGTGCTCCAGACCCATCCGTCACTTGTTCCAGCGTATAGTATATCAGGATTTATCTTTGACTGACTTAAGCAAGTGATATTATGTTCACGAAAGCTTAATGGATCATTCTCTTGATCTGTTAAATCTCCACTAATAGGACTCCAAGAAAGGTCTTTACTTGACCTGCGGACCCATAACCTGTCAGTACCAGTATATAATATATCTTGATCATGAGGGCTTAATATATACTGCATATCCCAATTTCTGCTTCCTGTTAAACCAGAAGTAAAACTTACGTAGTCCGCCCCTCCGTCTTCAGTTCTCAAAATATTACCATTTTGGGTTTCAACATAAAATACATTTGGGTCGTCTGCATTGAAACGAATTTGAAATCCATCTCCTCCAAAATATTTAACCCAATTACTTATGTCTAAACCACTTCCTCCTACAGTACCATTGTCTTGCAATCCTCCATAATAGAGATCTGGCCTATGTGGATTATAGCCTATTCTGTAAAATAGATTTGCAGAAATGTTCTCAATGTCTTGCCATCCATTTTCTTCATTATGTTTATAAGCTCCACCATCAGTACCTAGAAATACATTACCATTTCTATATACAACATCATGATGATCTACA
>CALCMJ010000021.1 GCA_937967615.1 uncultured Saprospiraceae bacterium | reverse complement strand
GACTATCCCACAAACATTTGTATTAGATGGTAATGGCGAGATTGTTTACTCACATAATGGCTATAACCCTGGCGATGAAGTTGAGTTAGAAGACGTGCTTGCAAAAATGAAAAAGTAAGAATTTTAATTACGATATATATATAAGCCTTGGAGGAAACTTCAGGGCTTTTTTTATATGGGCGATCCCACTGCTTCGCAGTGGTCAGGTCTTCCAGGGGTTCCGTCCCTTGCGGGACCACGCAAGCGTGCCCTTACAACCCTTATCGCAAGAACACTTAAACGCAAGTAAAATTTCAAAGATTATTTGTGCTTTACATAGTTCTCTGTAAGGCTTTCTAACTTGTCACAATATGAGTCATATTGTTTGGGAGTTTTGATAATAGAAGTGAGAATGAAATTGAATTACTCTCCTATTTAATTCAGAAATTCAATGAAGAACAAACTGAAAAATATTTACTTAATCTAAATCCAGTTGAGTTGCTTATTGAATTGCTAACTGAGAACAACATCAGTCAAAAAGAATTTTCAAAAAGAATTCAAGTATCACCTCAATTGATTAATGATATAACTAAATATAGAAGAGAAATCACAAAGCGTATAGCTCTTAAATTAGGCGTAGAGTTTAACTTGAAATTCTATGCGTTTTTGAAGCCGTATGAATTGAAAAAAGCAAGTTAACAAATCTATCTCCTCCTTTAAATCTAAACTCCATCGTATAGTAAATGACAAACTGTTTTCTGATTTAGTGAAATATTATCTTAAAAGCTTAATTACATAAACCTCATAAAATTAAAAGCTTAAATCTAGATACTTATAACGGTTATAGTATGCATCGTCTCTGTGAGGTACGAAACAGATATGACGTCATCACTTATTGTTACACACAGTTTTTATTCATTTAAATCGTAAGGAATATAACCTTTCCATTTCCATGGTGTAAAAGTATCCGCAATTGTAATTTCTAATAATTCTTTAAAAATACTTTCTGCATTATCGCTATTTGACATAAAAACAACTCCAATACCTTTATCAGGAAAAATTATTGAGTAGTGTTGAAATCCTTCACTATGTCCACCTCTTCCAGCACCAATTCCATATGGAGATTTTAGTATTGCCCATCCTAAACCATAACTTAATTCAATATCATCGTATTCATTTGTAATTTCTTTAGCTAAAGGTCCAAATTGTGCTTTGGATTTTATTCTAATTGTTGGTGCGAATAGGTTCTTTGTGACTTCTGAGTTCTTTTTACTCAATTGCAATATATTTTGCAAGAATAGAGAATAGTCTATGATTGTTGTTTCCATTGAGCCAGCTGCTGCGGCATCTTCAGTTTCTATATCCTTAGGAAGTTTCTCTTGTTTTTTTGAATGTCCATAGCAGAAATGTTTTTTGAAATCATCTCGCCATAAATAATCACTATTCTTCATCCCAAGTGGTATAAAAATCTTTTCCTTTGCTATGTCTTCAAGTTTTTCGTTTGTTATATGCTCGACTAACCATTGTGCCAACATTATCCCTTCACCTGAATAACTATGATTTGTGCCTGGGTCAAAATGAATTCTTAGTTTTTCATCAGGATTATTTATCCACCTCCAATTTGGAAGACCAGTTGAGTGAGAAAGACACATCCTTGTGGTAAACTGCTTATACCGGTCATCACCCTTTAAGTCATGCAATCTTCTAAATTCTTTATCAATTGATATTTCTGGCAATTCTATATCAAAATATGAGTGTACGGGTTTGTCTAAATCAATTTTATTCTCACTTAATAATTGAGCGACTAAGTAAGCAAAAACTGATTTACTTAATGATGCTCCATAAAATATATGATTAACATCAAGGGATTCTTTTGTTTCAAAATTTGAATACCCGAAAGCTTTTTGATAAACTACATCCTGATAATTAAAAATTGAGATTGCAATTCCTGTTACATTTGCTTTATCTATAAGGGACTTAATTTTTTTATCTAACAGCTTTTCAGAGATTGTTGAGTCATCAATTCTTTTAATTTGATTATCAGTTGGAGTATTGCACGAAATTTGTAATATAATAGCCATAATATATATCAATTGCCAATTCTTCATTTTTTCTAATTGTGTGTAACGCTTTTACTATGGGGTGTACGCTTGCTAGTGCACCAAACTAAGATAATAAGAAATATTCAGCTAATGCTTAACTACGCGCATCAAATGAAGCGACAAAAACATATGACATCATCACTTATTGTTATGAACAAAATTTCATTTTATTCTAAATTGTCCATATCGAATTCTATTCCGTCATCAAGAAAGTCAAAGAATTTAGTAAAGAATTCAGGTGTTTGTATTTTGTCAGAGTTTGAAAAGATTACTATTCCATATTTTCTTTCAGGATAAAAAAATGAAACCAAGATTGAAAATCTTGATTGTTGCCTGAATGCCAATAACATACCTCAGCAGATGTAGGAATCATTCCAAAACCAAGGCTCCAACCTGATGCATTCATGAGAATTGAATTGATATCATTCTCTGGAAGTTTGATCTGCTCTTTTAATAACTCACTATTTGAGATGAAAGGATGTTCTTTTCATGATTGCTATCAATTTCTTGATTTCATTGAAAATACAGCTTATTAGCTTCCAATGGTTTTACAATTTCTTCTTGAAAGAGGCTGTCAAGTTTTTCAAATGGAATTTCATTTATACTTGCCAAAACTTTTGAAAGATACCGGTAACCTTCTCCTGAATATTGATACTGAGTGCCGGGATAAAAATCTATTTTGAGGCTATCGCTCCTCCAATTAGGGAGTCCCGAAGTATGCGAGAGGACCTCTAGCAGTTATTTGTTCATGTAACTAAACTCTAAATGAATCTGTCTCGATTGATTGGTAATGGTTACTCTTTTAAGTAGAGTAGCAACTTCTATTCGCAGTGATTTTCTTATTATATTTATTGCGAGCACTGCAAGCATACTCCGCATGTCATAATCATTAAACTCTGTCAATAGTTCATCTGCGTCCCGAGATAGGGATAGAAGTGGGTTGCGCGGAACGCAGTGAGCACATATGAACGGATAGCCCGGGCCGGAGCCGCTGTAGGCGGTGGAGGTATCTCCCTAAAATTGTGGAAAAAACTATTCACTCAGCTCTAACCACTCATCTTCACACACAGAAAGCTTTTCTTCTATTTCTTTGAGTTCTTTGGAAAGCGTCATCATTTTATCCAATTCCATATCAGGCTGATCCGTAAAAAGAGTCTGAATTTCTTTTTTCCGCTTTTCCAGCGCTTCCATATCGCGTTCCAGCTTTCTAATCTGATTCTTAAGCCGTTTTCTCTCCTGATGTCCTAGATTTTTTTCAGACTTTTCTTTTGGACTTGTCTGTGCCAGCTTTTCTGTTTTCTTCTGCTCTTTTCTGAATTCAGAATATTTACCATTATAGTCTTTAATCTTTCCATTCCCTTGTAGTATAAAAAGATGGTCAACCATCTTGTCTAAGAAAAACCTATCATGGGTCACTATAAGAACGCAGCCTGCAAAATGCAATAGGTAATCTTCCAGCACATTCAATGTCATGATGTCAAGATCATTTGTGGGCTCATCCAGAATCAAGAAATTAGGATTATCCATCAATACTGTCAGTAAGTATAATCTTCTTTTTTCTCCCCCACTGAGTTGGGAAACATAGACTTGCTGCTGAGGCCGCGGGAAAAGGAAATTTTCTAGCATCCGTTCTGCAGTGAGTTTTCTCCCTTTATCGAGTGGTATGTACTCTGCAATATCCCGAATGACATCTATAACACGTTTATCTTCTTTAATTGTAATCCCATCCTGGGTATAGTATCCAAACTTGATCGTATCTCCTACAATAATCTTACCTCCATCTGGACGTAGTTCTTTTGTTATAATATTGAGAAAGGTAGATTTACCAGCTCCATTGGGGCCTACAATTCCTAGACGTTCCCCTTTTCTAAACTTATAACTGAAGGCATCTAATATTTGCTTATCACCAAACGATTTAGACACGGCATGTGCTTCCAGGATTTTAGAACCTAATCGTGATGATTTCATTTCTATGATTGCATCATCTGCATTGAGATTTTTGTGGGCCTCATCTTTAATCCTTTCAAAGTCATCTACTCTAGATTTTGCCTTTGTTGTTCTTGCCTGAGGCTGTCTGCGTATCCAATCCAATTCTTTCTTGAATAACTTTTTCGACTTTTCTAGGTTTACTTGTTCGTTTGCGGAACGTTCTGCTTTCTTTTCAATGTAAGAGGAATAATTTCCTCTGTATACCTGCAATTTTCCACGTTCTAACTCAATGATCTGATCACACACCCTGTCAAGAAAATATCTATCATGGGTCACCATCAAAAGCGTAAGCTTTGGATTTTGCATATATTCTTCTAACCACTCTATCATTTCTATATCAAGGTGGTTAGTGGGTTCATCCATGATAAGAAAATCTGGTTCCTCCAGAAGTACACAAGCAAGAGAAAGTCGTTTCAGTTGTCCGCCAGATAAGCTAGATAGAATTTGTGAAGTGTCTTGTAGATTTACTTGAGCAAGTAGTCCGTGGATTTTAGCTTCTATGCCCCAGCCATGTAACTGGTCCAGTTTTCTAGAATAGGTCTCAGCATTTTCCGTATTGCCCTCTGCTTGTGCATCTTGATAATTACTGAATGCTTGAATAGAAGGGTTATCAATAGACATGACTTTTTCTAGGATACTTTGCTTCAAATCCATGTAAGGATTTTGTTTAAGAAAAGTAATACGGACATCTTTCGTTAGGTATACTTTCGCATTCTCTCCTTCAGGCGACTCTTCCCCTGCAATGACTCTGAGTAGAGTGGATTTTCCTGCGCCGTTTCTTGCAATAAGAGCAATCTTTTCTCCTCTAGAGATAGAAAGGGAAACTTGGTCAAAAAGTGTTTTCTCACCATACGACTTACTGATATTTTCCAGCTTGAGGTACTGCATTACTTAGACCAGATATTATACTTAAGTATGCAATATATTGCGCGGAAACCATCCTTCCAATTTATTTTTTTCCCTTCCTCATATGTACGTCCATAATAGGAGATTCCTACCTCATAAATACGGACATTGGGAATTCTGGATATTTTTGCTGTTACTTCTGGCTCAAAACCAAACCGTTTTTCTTGCAGTTTCACGGATTGGATAAGTTCTCTCTTCCACATTTTGTAGCAGGTTTCCATATCAGTAAGATTCAGATTACAGAAAGCATTGGAAAGAGAGGTAAGCCATTTATTCCCTATACTATGCCAGAAGAATAAAATGCGGTGAGGTTTTCCTCCTATAAATCTGGACCCATAGACGACATCAGCAAATTCATCTAGTATGGGTTTAAGTAAAATATTAAATTCTACAGGGTCATATTCAAGGTCAGCATCTTGTATGACAACATAATCCCCAGTGGCTTTAGCAATGCCGGTATGTAAAGCAGCACCCTTGCCCATGTTTTTCTCATGTTTAAAATACGATATGTTCAATTCTGGATTTGCCTCCACAAATTTTTGCAATTCGCCTTCCGTATTGTCTGTAGAATGGTCATTTACTACGATAATCTCTTTTTGCACAGCACCTATAAGCTCTACTTCATTGATTCTCTTCAGAATATTCTGAATAGTTCTCTCTTCATTAAATGCCGGAATAATAATAGATAGAGTACTCAAGAACTTATTTGCAATTTTGATTATTTAGTAATTTACAGCCATCAAAGCAATACTGCCGGATGAATGAAGACCAAAAATAGATTAATATCCAAGAATGAATGTAAGTTTCTACGATTTAAAGATTAAGAAGACAGTAGCAGAGACTACTGATGCCACTAGCTTTTATTTTGAAGTCCCTGAGGAATTAAAGGAAAGATTTTCATTTAAAGCAGGACAATATCTGACCCTTAAGGTGGATATAGATGGAAAAGAATACAGAAGATGCTACTCCTTGTGCAGCAGTCCATTAGAAAATGAACATGCTGTTACTGTAAAAAGGGTAAAAACGGGGAAGATTTCTAACTTTCTCAATGACAATAAGGACGAGCTCACACATCTAGCTGTCATGCCCCCGGAAGGCAAATTTGTTTTGTTGCCAAATGCAGATAAGAAAAGAGATCATTACTTCATTGCAGGAGGAAGTGGAATTACTCCTATGATGTCAATGATTAAAACAATTCTAGAAGACGAGCCTAAAAGTGTTGCACATCTCTTTTATGCCAATAGAAATCTAGAGAGCATAATTTTCAAGGACGAACTAGACACGTTGCAAAATATGTATGCGGGCCAATTAGAAGTTCTGCATTGCTTAGAAGATCCACCCACGTCAAAGGAAGGCGGATTGCTGGGAGTATTTAAAAAAGCGAAAGTGAAATGGGAAGGATATAAAGGAAGGATTACAAAGGAAAATCTATATGCCATGATGAATGATTCTCCTTCCCATAGCAAGGACGAGGTGTTTTACATTTGTGGTCCAGGGAATATGATTGATTCCATTTCTGAAACATTGATTATAAAGGGAAAAGAAAAGTCTCAAATAAAACGAGAATACTTCACTGCCAGCAACGACAATCCAGGGAAGACAGCTGGTGATAATTCAGGAGGAGCATCTGTGGAGGTTATTTTAGGAGGCCGCACAATCCAGCTTCAGGTAAGTAAAGAAGAAACAATCTTGGATGCTCTTATAAACAAAGGGGAAGATCCACCCTATTCTTGTACCAGTGGCGCTTGTTCTACATGCATCGCCAAGGTAACAACAGGAAAAGTGGATATGGAAGTTTGTCATGCACTTGATGATGATGAAATTGCGGATGGGTATATTTTAACTTGCCAAGCGCATCCTGATTCAGACGTTATCAAGTTAACTTATGATGAATAAATATATATTGTAAACGTTTGCACGCGTCTAAGTACGTTTAATATTTAGTATTCTTTAAGAAAAACACATTTAAATAAAAATATGTATAAAAAAATAACTATATTTAGTTAGTCCAGACAGTCACTATCTTATTCTTTCTGGAATCCAATTACGATTTAAAATCTTTACTTTAGTTGGGATTTCCAGGTACAGGTCTGGAGGTCCCCACTTTTTTTAGGAATATTTTAATCATCTCCCAGAGGTACATTTCGAATAAAAGCTGTTTCAAATGAGATCGTTGAATTTGTACCTTCTACCCCATCGATTGTATGAATTCTTTCATAAATAATATCGCGCAAGTGCTTGTTATTCTTTGCATAAATTTTCACGAGCAAAGCATAGCGCCCAGAGATATTTACACACTCTACAATTTCAGGAATTTCACTCAGTTCTTTTTCTACTCGAGGAATCATCTTAGAATTTTCTAAGATGATGGAAGTAAAAGAAGATGTTTCATATCCTAGCTGAGCGGGCTTTAATCTGTAGGTTGGATTTGAGATAATTCCTAAGGCAATCATCTTCTTCATTCTTTGATGAATAAGTGTATTAGAAACCTTCAATTTTGTAGCGAGTTTGACAAATGGAATGCGAGCATTCAATGTCAATTCTTTCATGATTCGCTTGTCTATAGGGTCAAGTTGATTTTCCATCTTAATTGAAATTATTTGAATTATAGATATTGACTCAAATTTAGGCATTTAAAGCATTTTTTGACTCTGTAAGGCTATATATATTTCATATCATACTATTTATCAATAAATTTGTGTCATAATAATATAGAAATGAACTTAACATCAGTCATATCAGTAAGCTTAATACTATTCACTGTAATAGATATAATAGGGACACTTCCTATCATCATTGATATGAAGAAACAAGGCACCATTATAAATCCGTTTTCTGCAACTATTGCAGCTGCCACAATTATGATAAGTTTTTTATTTTTTGGCCCCACGATCTTGGGATTCTTAGGCATAGAAATTGGATCTTTTGCGATGGCTGGGTCTTTAATTCTTTTCTTGATAGGACTAGAAATGATCTTAGGAATACGGTTCTTTAGAGACAAACATGAAGATGGTTCATCTGGCAGCATAGTCCCCTTAGCTTTTCCTCTCTTAGCAGGAGTAGGTACATTGACTACGCTTCTCGCATTAAAGATTGAACATTCTAGTTATAATATCATTGCAGGGATATTAGTGAATCTATTTATCATCTACATCATTCTTAGATCTACAGATTGGTTAGGCAAGAAATTACCTCCAGCTGCCTTGAATACCTTGAGAAAGGTTTTTGGGATTATTTTGATTGCTATTGCGATTCAGATGGTTAGGGATAATATTTAAGAATCTAGGTAGTAGTATTGATTAATAACTACTTGCAGCTGTTGAGGTGTAAATGGTTTGGTAAGATAGCCATCCATACCAGTTTCCATCGCCTTATTCTTTTGATCAAGCATAGCCGATGCAGTTAAAGCGACTATGGGCGTTGAACTGTTTGGGTTTTGCGCATTTTTTATAACTGAAGTCGCTTCATAACCATTTAAAATAGGCATTTGAATATCCATTAAAATCAAACCGTATTTCGTTTGCAATGATCTATTCACGGCTTCCTCACCGTTATTCGCAATGTCATATGCTATTTCTTGTTTCTCTAAAAGTCTTGTCAAGTATTTTTGATTTATCAAATTATCCTCTACAACGAGGATAGGTAGTTTTTTCTCAGAATGTTTTAAATTCTCATCCATCGTAGTATATGGATGCAATTCAATTGCTTCAATCTTCTGTGTTGTTGACAAGAACGGAATTGCAAAATAAAATTTTGTTCCTACTCCTCTTACGCTTTCAACCTCAATATTTCCACCTAAAATTTCAATAATCTCTTTCGTAATCGTAAGACCAAGACCTGTACCTTTTATATTTTTCAACTGATCTTGTTCAATTTGCTTAAACTTATTAAAAATAGTCATTACATCTTCGTTGGACATTCCTATTCCAGTGTCTTCGATTGTAAATTTTAAAGTCAACTCATTCTCTATTTGACTCAATTGTTCAACCTTAATAAGTATCCTACCCCTTTCAGTGAATTTTTCAGCATTCCCCACGAGATTCATAAGAACTTGTTCCAATAACACTTCATCACCAATGAGGTGTCGTGGTAACGCTTCTGAAAAAGAAATATCTATATCCAGATTTTTTCCTTTATTTTTTATTTTGGTTTTAAAAATCTTTTGAATCCCCTTTAAACAACTAGTCAGGTCAAAGGCTTTATTGTTCAATTCTATTTTGCCCGCTTCTACTTTAGCTAGGTCTAGAATGTCAGATATTAACCTAAGGAGAAACTTGGAAGAATGATTTAACGTATCTAGATAGTCTTTCTGCTCAGCATCAACGGCTGTGTCCAGCAGTAAGCTTGTCATACCTATTATTGCATTTAATGGAGTCCTGATTTCATGACTCATACTTGCCAAAAATTGCTTTTCCGCATTTTGTGCTTTTTCAGCAATTTGTTTTGCTGAGATAAGCTCTTCTTGGTATATCTTTTTCTCAGTAATATCTTGCTCGATAGCCATAAAACCTGTAACATTTCCATTTTCATCTCTTAAAGGATTGCATTGGATATGTATCCAGTAAGGAGTACCATTTTTTGCATAATTGACAATCTCAACCTCAAAAGGTATCTTCTTTTCCAGACTTTCAGACATGAGTTTGTTGGCTTCTGGATCTGTATCTTCTCCCTGCAAAACATGTCCTGGTTTTTTCCCTTTGAGTTCCTCAATAGTAAAACCAGTCAATCGAGTGAATCCCTCATTTATCCATTCAATCCTTCCTTCTATATCTGTAATTATAACGCCATTTGTACTTTGAGACGCAACGAGCGATAATAGTTTTATCTGTTCATTCTTAGATTTAATCTCAGATATATCTTTACTTATCCCTACAATCCCCAAACTCTTTCCATCTACATCTTTATAAGGAAATTTTGAGGTTAAGAACCAAGCTTTTTCTCCATTTTTACGTACAAAATAATCTTCCTTATTTACTATAGGATTTAAAGTCTGTAGAAGTTCATTCTCCGTCTTGATGGAATCTATTGCGTTCTCTTCCCCATAAATTTCTTCATCCGTCATTCCAAGGATTTCAGATTCCAACTCTACTCCCATATTGACAAGATCTGCCTTATTTGCTAAGATTTTTTCTCTATTATTATTTTTTAAATAGACTGCATCAGGGATATGGTCAACTAATGTTCTTAAAAGATTTCTCTCTGCATCTAATTGCTTTTGAGTAAATATTCTTTTTTCTTTTTCTTTAGCATTTTCCAAAGCTCGGGAGAAAAACTGGGCTATGGGGAGCAATTCCATGCATTGCCCATTTGACATTTTAGTCTTCCTAGCAAATACAAACTTTAGATTATGATCAAGTTTATAATAATAGTGATATAAGTCATTCAATTTAAACTCATCATACAGGTTTTTACTAGAATTATACGATTTAAGTAAGGGCTGGAGCTGTTTAAAAGTATCTGAGGATGTAAAATACTGTGGTAAAACATACTCAACATTCACCTCTTCTCCTTCTTGTCTAAACGTTATCCCAACTACACAGTTCAATCGTTTTAACCATAGGCTTAAAGTGTTTTTCATTAAAGCCGTATAGCTCGACTCTCTCCCAATTGCTAAAGTCAATTCAAGTAATATTTCACTTAATATTTGTTCTTCTTTCTTATTCATGTAGTAAAGAAACAACTGCTGTTTTATTATAAACTTCTAAATATGTATCTCCATTATTTGCGATTTCTCCCAATGATAAAACACCAAAAGATGTATTGTCAGGATCTAATGCATTCAATTCTTCTTGATAATTTTCATCTAAAAAAAGGACTCTAGAAATACAATCAACAATAAATATTTCTGATTTTTTGTCTAAATTTTCTTCATTTGCTCTCTCAAACGCAGATTTTGCTCCCTTAATGAGCAGGTCCTTATTTCCATATAATATTCTCACAAAACTTCCTTGCAATATTTTATCCAAAACATAAATTGAGCCCTCCTCATGCATGAAAGGATCTCGCACTACCATCTCAGAATCTAATTTAGAAATTCCAAATGGATAACTCTTAACGGATGATATGAAATCACTATAATCAAACAACTTCCCAGAATGTGATTCTATAATACTTTTATAAACCTCCATTGCTGGTTTCCAATCCAAACTGATTATCCGATTACTTTCTGCCTCTGTTACTTTAAGTGGTTCTGAAATTTCCTGCCATCCATGTGCAACCCCAATATTTATATTACTGTTGTATATACCCACTATGGCGACTGAACTTAAAACTCCTTGATTTGTGTAAACACAAGGAAAGGTCTCAAATTTTAGTGACCCTGCACCTGCTCCAATATAATTAGGTTGCGACCCAAACAAATTAAAGAGTGTATCAAACAAAAATGATTTATCCTTTATCAAACAATCTGAAAATATAAATAAACTCTTATTGTGTGGATCAACATTAGAATACTGGGACTCTATAGAAGCACTTACACTACTTGCAGAACTAAAATCTCGAATTATAGTAACATCCATTTCATGCGGCAATCCAATCATGATTGTACCAGAGGAATACCTCTTTCCTTCAAAAACAATTTCTGGAAAAATCCCACCTAGTACTGGTTTCTTACAAGCTAATAAAACCGTATCATATTTGTCTTTGGAAACCACTGTTCCGTCTGCAGTCAAAACAAGTATACTTTTAACTTGATCATTAAAATTCCATTCGCTGATCACATCCTCAAATGCAATAAAGATATCCTTACCGGATAGAAATTTTTTTAACATAATTTATGCTTAATTGTAAATGTGGGCTTGTAATCGAAAGGTTTAAGCAAATTTAAATATTTACCAAGAAAAATATAAATAAACTTGCTAAAATGCATACTAACTAACAATTTGATCTAGAGCAATTCCATGCATTTATAGCAAGACATAACTCTCTAATTTTGTTTTAATTTAAGTACCCTAGTCGTTCTTTCTCTGACTTCTTTGCAGAGCTGATCATCATCAATTAATGAGCGTCCATAACTAGGTATCATTTCTCTGATCTTATCTTTCCAATCTTCCGTCTTCATTTCTTCTGTAAAACAATCGTCAAGGAGGTCAAGCATAATGCCTACTGATGTGGAAGCTCCTGGAGATGCGCCTAAAAGTGCTGCGAGTGTGTTTTTTTCATTTGTAACAATCTCAGTACCAAATTTTAATACTCCTCCTTCTTCTCCATCCTTTTTAATAATCTGTACTCTCTGTCCAGCGGATATTAATTCCCAATCCTTAATATTGGCTTTCGGATAAAATGTTTTTAAAAATTTAAATCGGTCTTCATCTGATTGCATAACTTGCTGAATCAAATACTTCGTCAAGCCTATATTATGTACGCCAGCGCTTAGCATGGGCCATACATTATGCACTTCAATGGATAAGGGCAGATCCAGATAGGAACCATTCTTTAAAAACTTTGTAGAAAAGCCAGCGTAAGGACCAAATAATAGAGAACGCTCTCCATCTAACATTCTTGTATCTAAGTGCGGAACAGACATAGGTGGCGAACCTTCCGCCGCCTTTCCATATACCTTCGCTTCATGTCTTGCAATGACCTCTGGATTATTACACTTTAAAAACTGGCCACTTACAGGAAATCCTCCATAGCCCTTGCCTTCTGGAATATCAGATTTTTCAAGCAAGGGAAGAGCCCCACCTCCTGCACCTATAAACACAAAGTCAGTAGCAAATTTTTTCACCTCACCTGAATGCATGTCTTTAACTTTAACTAGCCATCCATTATCTATTTCTTCTAAATCCTCTACCTCATTTCCCAAAAACACATCAACTCCATCACAAGACTTTAAATAATCAATCATCGCCCGCGTAATAGAACCAAAATTTACATCAGTACCTATTTCCATGCGGGTAGCGGCGATCTCTTCAGAACTATCTCTTCCATCCATCATTAATGGCACCCACTTTTTTATCTCATCAAAAGAGTCCGTATACTTCATGTCAGAAAACATTCCGTATTTTACAAGAGCATCATACCGTTTTTTTAGAAATTCTTTATTTGCGCTTCCCCATACAAAACTCATATGATCAATGTCATTGATAAAAGGAGAGTCCGTTTTGATCAATTCCTGTTCTAAGAGAAATGCCCAGAGTTGTTTTGAAATCTCAAACGACTCGCTTATTGACAATGCCTTTGAAATATCTACTTCTCCATTTTCCCTAAGGGGCGTATAGTTTAATTCACAAAATGCTGAATGCCCTGTTCCTGCGTTATTCCAGGCATCAGAACTTTCTGCTCCTACTTTGTCTAATCTTTCAATTATATGAATTTGAACGTCTGGCATTAAGTGCTTTAGAAGAACACCTAAGGTTGCACTCATAATACCTGCTCCAATCAGGGTTATACGCGAATTTTTCATTTTGCTTATTTCCGTCTCAAGATAAAAAATGTTATACTAGTTCAATTCGTAGATAGATTAAGAATTATCTATTTAGTGTCCTTCTAAATTCATTTCGCCAGCCTCAATCCTAAAAGGCATTATATTTTCTTTAGGTGGCAAGGGGCAGGTTGCAAAATCTGTAAATACGCAGGGTGGATTATATGCCTTATTAAAATCTAATTGGATATTCCCGTTTGCATCTGGCTTGTTCACATACATAAAACGTCCACCTCCATAAGTTTCTGCTGAGCTCGTCTCATCACCAATGATTAAAAAATATTGGAGTGGACCTCCATAGAGTGCAGCAATCCTATGCGTCTTCGCATTATGTTCAAATTCTATGTAGCCTAGTACTGGATTATCCTCAGTTAATCCTTGAGCGTTCGTAATAGGAATGGTGGTTCCTTTTGGAGGAGCAACATAGCGTGCCTTTTTATTCCAAGATGCATTTACAGGAAAGTTGGGTATCTCTTTCAAGGCATATCGTGCAGCATTGCTCGTATCTCTGACGCGCAGTCCATACTTTTCTCCTCTTTTAATTACGTAGGCAAATAAACTCTTGTAGTTAATTGTACTTATCTCTCCATCTCCATCGCTAAAAATTTGTCCCTCTTTGAATTTAGTATCATTTACTCTTGCTGCTCTACTCAGATTTCTAAAGTACATACTGTCTTGTAACAATTCTATTGATCCCAAATGCAGTGGTGCATTAGCATTTAATACAACTGTGTTTTTGGGTGCTGAACCAATAGTATTTACACCTGCTTTTAGCCAATGCAATCCTACTAAACTTAACCATCCTTGTGGTGCTGTTAAGCCGGATAGTCTTTGCTGGCGCCAATCCAAGATTGATTGTTCATAAGCTGATGGAATCGCGCTTACAAGCTGTTTATTCGTATTACAAGCAAGGAATACTGTTCCAAATAGTATTAATACTGAGAGTTTCTTTAGCATAGTTCGTAAAGTCTAAGATAATTTATAACTTTTAGTCATGAGAACAAATATTTTAACCGTATTGTTTGCCAGCTCAATTTGCATAATCTTTAGTTGTAAACCAACAACGGAAAGCAAACTTCCTTCGCAAGTTAAATCTGAGAACAGATCTGTAGAGACATTAAGTCTAGAAGAAGCAGAACGTCTGGCTACACTTCCAATGAAATGCATCCAGACAAATCTTCCCTACAAAGCAGGTCTTACTATAGCGAAAGAGGAAGATCTGCAACTGCCCATAGTTCACCATCCTGCCTTTTATGGATGTTTTGATTGGCATTCTGCTGTGCATGGGCATTGGTCTCTTGTTTACCTTTTAAAACGATTCCCTGAACTAAGCATCCAAGCGGAAGCAAGAAAAAAACTTTCAGAAAATCTTACAGCCGAAAATATCCAAAAAGAAATAGATTATTTTTCATTAAATGATTACACAAAATCATTTGAACGTACTTACGGATGGGCATGGTTGCTAAAATTAGGGGAAGAACTAAAAACATGGGAAGATCCAGATGCCCAAGCATGGTATGCTAACCTAGAACCTCTATGTCATCTTCTTTCAGAAAAGTATTTAGATTATTTGCCGAAACTGGTTTATCCTATTCGGGTGGGCGAACATAGCAATACAGCCTTTGGTCTAAGCTTTGCTTTGGATTACGCGCGTGTCATAGGTGATGCTCCATTGGAAAATATGATTACTGATCGTGCAAAATCGTTTTACTCAGATGATGCTGACTGTCCCATCAGTTGGGAACCCAGTGGATATGATTTTCTTTCCCCTTGTCTAGAAGAAATGAACCTTATGCGCAGGGTTCTCAATACTGAAGAATTTTCTACATGGTCTACTGCATTTTTACCCAAGCTTATAAACGGGAGTGAAGGCCTTGCACCTGGAAAAGTAAAAGACAGAAGTGATGGCAAACTCGTACATCTAGATGGACTAAATTTTTCTCGTGCCTGGTGTCTTTATCCCCTTGGAAAATCCAATGCACATGTTCAAAATATTGCAAATGCACATTTAGATTATTCCTTGGCTAAAATTACTGATGGAGATTATGCTGGCGAACATTGGTTGGCCTCCTTTGCATTATATGCTTTAAAAACTAGAGACGAACAATAATGGGCTTAAAAAAATATTTTGGTCCAGCTACCTTGGTCACTGCGGCTTTCATTGGTCCAGGAACTGTAACGGTGTGTACACTCGCTGGGGTAAATTCAGGATATACCTTACTCTGGGCTTTGGGCTTTTCCATCTTTGCAACGATAGTGCTACAAGAAATGGCGGCCCGCTTGGGTTTTATAACTCAGGATGGTTTGGGGTCTGCCATACGAAAACATACCCCTGAAGGTTTTCTGCGTATTCTGTTTTTCTTTATTGTTATTTCGGCAATTCTTATTGGGAATGCGGCGTATGAGGCTGGAAATATTTCTGGAGGTGTTCTAGGATTAGATTTACTTATTGGGAAATTTAAAGTGTGGCCTTTAGTAATAGGTGGAATAGCAGGTATCTTTCTATTCTTAGGGAAATATAAACATCTAGAAAATCTATTGATCGGCTTGGTCATTCTGATGAGTTTGTGTTTTATAATAACTGCAATATTACTTAAGCCTTCCTTCAGTATGATTGCCCAGGGCTTTGTCCCATCTTCTTCAGCAGATTTTTTAACTGTACTTGCGCTCATTGGCACTACAGTAGTTCCCTATAATTTGTTCTTGCATGCATCTTCTGTTTCAGAAAAATATAAAGCAGATGCAAGTCTCTCTGACATACGCAGGGAAAATTTTGTGTCTATATTTTTAGGCGGATTAGTGTCTATGGCAATCCTCATTGTTGCTGCGACAGCTACTCAGGGTGTCCGCGTTGAAATTAATTCAGCGAGCGATATGGCATTACAACTAGAACCTGTTTTAGGATCATGGGCAAAATATGTGATGGCAATTGGTTTGTTTGCGGCAGGGATAAGTTCGGCAATTACGGCACCGCTTGCAGCGGCGTATGCTGCTAGAGGAATATTTGGATGGGAGAAAACAAAAAATACAATTCAATTTAAAGCGGTTTGGGGATTTATTCTTTTAGTAGGTGTTCTATTTTCCTCTTTAGGATTCAAACCTATTACTATAATTAAGTTTGCTCAAATTGCAAATGGCTTGTTACTGCCCATTATTGCAATCTATCTTTTGTACATGATGAATAAAAAAGAGTTACTGGGCAAACACAGCAATTCTTTGTTACAAAACATTCTAGGCTTGTTTGTAATACTAATAACACTTTTATTATCCTTTAAAATATTGAATTCAGTTTTTGGATTCTTCACCGGTTAAAATAAAATAATAAAGATTGAGTAGCCTTGATTTAAATTGTGACCTAGCAGAAATTTCCATCCATACGGGTAGGAATTTCGACGACAAATTGATGCCCTTTTTGAGCAGTTGTAATATTGCAACAGGCGGGCATGCGGGAGACGATGATACTATGCGTAATGCTTTAGAACTTTCAAAATTACATGGGGTTGCAGTAGGCGCACATCCTTCCTATCCGGATAGGGAAAATTTTGGGAGAAAAACTCTGGACATCCCTCTTGAAGATTTAAGAAATTCCATTGCAGAACAAATTGCACATTTTATTTCTATCGCTAATGAATTAGACATAAGTGTCCATCATGTAAAACCTCACGGTGCACTTTATAATGATATGGTGCAAGATAAGGAAAAGGCAAAATTAATTATTGGATTAATAAAAAGTATAAATCCTGATTTACAGTTATATGGTTTGGCAAATTCTCCCATTGCAGCTTTGGCTGCGCAAGAAGGAATTCGATTTATACACGAAGGTTTTGCAGACAGAGCATATGACGAGCAAACAAAACTAAGAGGGAGAAAGAAGGAAGGAGCAGTTCTTACTGATCTTAATTTAATTGAAGCGCAGCTTGCTAGATTCGCCCATAAAAAAACTATTTTACTTCATAGCGGAGAGGAAGTTCCCTTAGCAGTAGAAACTATTTGTCTGCATAGTGATACAGAGAACTCTGTTAATATATTATCTAGCATTCGAAGATTTCTCGATAAAGAAAACATACATGTTCGTTGTACTTAATAATTTAAAATTTAAAGTAAGTGCATTTTCGCATCATCTCTTGTTGCATCCGAGCGACAAGCCTACCCTGCACCTACCCTATTTAGCAAAACAGATTCTGGACAACAGCAATACAACTATAATTGATGTAAGAGCAACTGAAGAGGAAATCTGTATCTCATATGATTCAGAAAGTCCAGAGCAGATTTTAGATTACTTAAGCACTTTACCCATTGAAACAGTTTC
Organism: uncultured Saprospiraceae bacterium; assembly: GCA_937967615.1. Lineage (GTDB taxonomy): Bacteria > Bacteroidota > Bacteroidia > Chitinophagales > Saprospiraceae > CALCMJ01. The sequence continues at coordinate 29,515 of CALCMJ010000021.1, read as the reverse complement.
AGAAACACGTAAACATTTTGTGTTGCCAGTGCTTTTCTACGAAACAGAAGATATGAGCCATATTGAAACACATACTGGGATGAGCAGTGATGACTATATTAAACATTTAATATCAGCTAAATATACATTGCGCATGTTGGGATTCGTTCCGGGCTTTCTTTACATGACAGGACTAGAAAATAAACTACATGTACCCAGAAAATCAATGCCGGTTACAAACATTCCTGCGGGGAGTATTGCTGTAGGGGGAGAATTTTTAGGACTATATAGTTTGAGCACACCTGCTGGTTGGAATGTTATTGGTAAAACTCCAATTCGCGTATTAGATATTCCCAATACACCGCCTATGGTAGTTTCTCCCGGAGATACAATTGAGATAAAGTCTATCAGTGAAGATGAATTCAGAGTTTTAGAAGTCATGGCGCAAAATATAATTGAGTACAATGATTGAGTTTACTAAACCAGGGATGTATACGAGTATTCAAGATGCGGGCAGATTGGGTTTAGCATACTATGGTATTCCGAGATCAGGTGCCATGGATTATGGTGCTCTACGTATGGCGAATATGCTTGTTGGAAATGCGAAAGATTCTCCCTGTTTTGAATTTACAATACAAGGAGGCGAAATCGAGTTTGGAGAAAATGCCATCATTGGAATGACGGGAGCGGATATGCAATGGATGCTTAATGGAGAAGAGGCCGGAAGGTACCAAACGATTGAAGTAAAGACTGGCGATATATTAAAAGGCGGCTATTCCATTTCTGGCGTGCGTGGCTATTTGGCTATTCAAGGAAAATTAGATTGTGCCCATGTTTACAATTCGCATTCCAGTTATGCATATGCAAAATTAGGAAATGCGCCAATAAAAAAAGGCGACGCTTTTGAAATAAAACATGAGGGACCTTTAAATAAAACCTTTCTTTCTCTTATGCATTTTTCGGATTATGATGCTGCGCTTATAAAATGCATAAAGGGTCCTGAATATGATGCATTAGCGGAGTACTCTAGCAAACAATTTCAAGACATGACATTTAAAATATCTGCGCAATCTAACCGAATGGGAGCAAGATTGGAATGCGAGAAATTAGAATGGAAGAAAGACTTTATGACAAAGACATCCTGTCTTGTTCCAGGCATGATACAATTGCCACCCAGTGGTAATCCTATTGTAATTTTACAAGATGGCCAGACCACAGGAGGCTACCCTAGAATTGCACTGATTGAAGAAGAAGAACTTTGGAAATTTAATCAGATAAGATTTGGAAAGGAGTTTAAGTTTATACTTAGTGTATGACATTTGGGGCTTAAAGTTAATTTTTAATAAAAACATTTACAGAGCAAAAAAATAGTGTCCTCCTTGTTATATTTTAAAAATTTATTGATGGTTTTTGACAATTAATTATAATTGAAAATGTTTCAACTTATTGTCATTTACTTTTTTTTGCTAGCCCAAAATTAAGTAACAAAAAAAGGCTTGACTGTCAAATTCAAGCACGCGAGTGCCGGCTACCCTCCCACCCATATTGTGACAGACGGCCTCCCGCATTTTTTAGAACATACTTCGTGTATAGCATAAACAGGTATTAAATTTCATCCTCTCAATTAAAATTCAGTTATTTTTAAAATTCATCAAACGCTTATGCCTGATACTTATAAATTTTGTTTCTTGGATAAAGAGAAAGATTGACGTGAAAGAAATAAGAAAAATAATTGCAGAGTACGATGCAATGGACCACAGTGTAGAAAAGCTTGCATTGGCCTCAGTTGTAAATGTGGAAGCGTCCTCTTACAGGAGGATAGGTGCGAGGATGTTAGTCCGAAGTACTGGGGTTTGGACGGGAGGTATTAGTGGTGGATGTTTAGAGGGAGATGCCTTGAAAAGATCTCAAAAAGCAATTTTTAAAAATGCCGCTTCCAATGTTGTCTATGATACTATGGAGGATGACAAAAATCAAATTGGGATTGGATTAGGTTGCAATGGAAGGATTGAAGTTTTATTTACACCTATTGATCCCAATGACCCTGATAATGAAATAGAACAGCTGCGGAAAATTATTGACGCGAGCGAACCCAAATTATTATTGAAAATAATTGAATGTCCTGAAGATTCTCCGCTGCTAGGTAAAATAAAACTACTAGACAACACAGAGGGTGAAATTGAATTTGCTAAAATAAATGAAACGGAGTTAAGACAATTTACTGAGGAGACAAGAGAGAGAAAAAAGCCAGGTATTTATAATTGCAAATCTGCAGATCTTGAAGTAAAACTTTTAGTAGAATTTATAAGGCCCGAGACAAAGCTGATTATCGTAGGTGATAATTATGATGTCTTATCTATGGTCAATATGGCGACGGAGTTAGGTTGGAAAACGACTGTGATTGGAAAGGCAAAAAAATTATCTAAAGCAGTTTTTGCACTTAGCGAACAGGTTCTCGATTATCGTGAAGCATCTTCTGTCTTAGTCAATGAATATACGGCAGTCGTATTGATGTCCCATGATTTTAATCATGACAAATCTTTACTCCCTATTTTTTTGGAAAAACGACCTGCTTACATAGGCATGCTAGGTCCTAAGAAACGATTTACAAAAATGATGTCTCAGCTTCCAGATCTGGACATGAGCAAAGTTGATTTTTTTTATAGTCCTACTGGGCTGGAGATAGGAGCAGAATCGCCTGAAGAAATTGCGCTTTCTATTCTTGCAGAAATTGTTGCGGCGATGCGGAATAAAAAGGGTGGGTTTTTAAGAGAGCTGGAAGGGAGTATACATGGGTAAGAGAATTAGGGAATAGGATTTAAGAATGAAGAATTATGATTTATGAATGAAGAATTTGGAATGAAGAATTATGATTTAAGAATGAAGAATTAGGGATTAGGAATTTGGAATGAAAAATTATGATTTAAGAATGAAGTATTAGGAAATAGGAATTTGGAATGAAGAATTATGATTTAAGAATGAAGTATTAGGAAATAGGAATGAAGAATTATGATTTATGAATGAAGAATTAGGGAATAGGAATTAGGAATGAAGATAAATAATAGAAATATTGATCATCTCGTGTATTGTGTTCCTGACTTGAATCAGGCAATTGCATTTTTTTATGATGTCCTAGGTGTACAGGCGAAAGTGGGTGGGCAGCACCTTGACCAAGGGACAAAGAACGCACTTATCAACTTGGGAGATAATTGCTATTTAGAAATTCTTGCCGTTGATCATTCAAATAAAAAGGTCATAGCTCCAAGATGGATGGGTGTTGATTTAATCACAGAAGCCAAGTTAACGCGTTGGGCACTCGCTTCTGAAGATTTAGGATCAGATAGTTCCAAGCTTATAAAATGCAATCCTAAATTAGGGAAGATTATAGGAGGGAGTAGAAAAACGAAGGCGGGCATGCTGCAATGGAAAATGATAAAGCCACTAGCAGAACCCAAAGTAGATATTCTACCTTTCATGGTGGACTGGTCAGAGAGTGATTTTCATCCTACAGAGAAGATGGATGAGATGTGTAGATTAGAATCTATGGAGTTTTATCATCCAAAGAATGCGGTAGTGACAGATTGCATGTCTGCGATAGTTGAGGGTTTGGAGATTAAGGAAGCGGGAGAGGCGGGGATTGTGGCAGTGATTACCGGACCAAAGGGCTCATTAAAAATCTAAGGAATACTCTTTTTATGTTGAGAAATTCTTAGCGCATTTAGATTGAGATTTTAGAATTTAACTATTCTTCAATTTCATCTAAATTTAAAATATACCATTCAATTTCAGCAAGGTCTAGATTTTTCCTTCGTCCCATTTCTTGAGGAGCATAATTCTTTGCTAAATAATCCAAGACAATAGATTCCTTATCACCCAAATCTACTAATCCTTGGGTTTCCTGCATCCAAACAATCATACTTTTCCAGCCTTCCCTGCTTGCTCTATTCTGAGTGATAATTTTCGCCGAATGACAGCTTGTGCATGCGCCAATTATTAGTTGAAGGTTTTCGTCAGCCTTTAAACCTGTCCTTAGATGAATACCGTTCTCCACTAAGTCCCATTTATCATTTTTTACTTGACTTCTCCCCTTTGCTCTATTTGCAGCGATGTCATCCAGTTGTTCTACACTGAGTTTAGGTTTATTTAAAAATGACACGATGTGATCCTCTAAAATTAAATACATAAATGACACAATGACTAAGAATAGCAATACGTGAATAAGGAGAGTTAACATTCTCCAAAGGCTAGCTGTATCGTAATTATGATTATTCATTTCATAACACTTTTACAGCGATGCGATGACAGGCATTATTTAAGTATCCTTTTGGATTCCAACCCGGTAACAACATGGCTTGTACATTCCCATCTGAGTCTGTTGCTTTTGCCCATACTTCGTAGTAACCAGTTTGCGGGAATTTTACCTTGGCTTCAAAATTTTGCCAAGCATACTTATTTGCGCTTTTCGATAAGGTAGATTCTTGCCATTGTATTCCAAAATCGATAGAATATTCCACTTTCACAATTTCTTTACTTGAGGTCCAGGCATGCCCGGAAATAGGAAGCGACTGACTCAATTGAATAGTCGCTCCAGTTTTTGGGAATGTGATAAGAGATTTGACTGGCATGTTTTCAATAATGCACATATCTTCATCTTCCACAGTAGCTCCAGGAGAAACTGGTTTACAGGGAATTCTGTACGCACTTCCATTCATCTTCTGGCCATCATGCACTCTATCTCTGATAAGAATTTTGTTTAACCACTTCCCTGAACAAGACGCAGGATAGCCACCAAATACAAGACGGAGTGGATAGCCATTCAGTAGAGGTAGATCTTCATCATTCATTGCCCAAGCAATCATACTCTCTTCCTCATTGGCTTTTTTAATAGGAACTCCTCTTGATATTGGATCTTTATCTGCAGCTCCAGAAAGATGAATATCTGCACCATAATATGCTACGTAAACCGCATTGGATTTTATTCCCACATCTTTCAAAACATCTCTTAGTCTAACGCCAGTCCACTTTGCACATCCTACTGCTCCCGTACTCCATTGATTTCCTTTTGCTGGAGGACTAAATTCTTTTCTTCCATTCCCGCCACATTCTAAGGTCAAATTATAATTCACATTTTCAAATTTTGACTTTAGTTCTTTTAAGGTGTAAGTTTTGGTCTTCCTGGCAGATTCGCCAGAAATTGTAAGTGTCCAATTATCTATATCAATATTTTTAGGGACCAAGCCATTATTTCGCACAAAAAACAAATCATTAGGTGTTAATGCATCTTTTAACAAATGTGCCGGAGTTTCCATATTAATAGGCCTATCATTCAATACTGTCATTAGGCTACTTTTTCCGGGAAATTGATCTGAAGTTGAATCTTCTAATCCCAATAATTGTAAATCAAAAGGGATGTTTTTTCCATAAACGATATTAGTCCCTAATGAGACTGCCATAGATGCAAGCAATGATTCTTGTATAAACTTTCTGCGCGTGTTACTCATCCTTAGTTCATTTATTCTCTAAACTTATGAAATTGATCTTGGTGTTTTCGAATTAAATAAAACGCATTTTACAAGCAATACTGTGTTAACACTAAAATTGTCGGGAATGCTGAATCGGCTGTCGTAGAAATGAAGTAATAATTTGTTTATCTGTATTAATGAAATCTACAATTATTAGCTTACGCGTGAGGGGCAGTAAGGGAGCCGAAGGCTGTCGTCGTGCAAGGCACGAGGACGGAACCCCTGGATGACCCGGTCCTTGTGCTCCTTTGGAGTGCAAGGATACGCCCTAATTTTCAAAATAATAAAATACATTTCAAAGACATACAAATGAATTGCAAACTGAAATTACATATTAATTCTTCCCTACACCTGGTTGTTGGATCTCATACTCCTCCCCTTCTTTTGACGCTTTGACCATCCTTCTGACATCCGCCAAGAGTTCATCGCAATCAAAAATAATACCGTCCTTAATTGTATACTGTATACCTCCAGTCCGAACAACTTCATTTTCTTCCGTCAGTTTAATTGCTCCTGTTCCATAGAGTACTTTTAAATTTGCCAATGGATTTTCATCCACTATAATCATGTCCGCTAATTTACCCACTTCTATAACTCCTATCTTATCATCCATTCCCAGCGCCTCCGCTCCATTAAGTGTTGCTGACCGTATTACTTCCAAAGGATGAAAACCTGCCTCTCGCAATAATTCCAATTCACGAATAAACGCAAAGCCATATACTTGAAAAATAAATCCTGAATCGGAACCTGCAGTTACTCTACCTCCCCTATTTTTATATTCGTTAATAAAGGTCATCCAAAGCTGATAGTTTTTTCTCCAATCTACTTCCTCCTCTGTCCCCCAGAAATGCCAATACGATCCGTGCGAAATTTTAGAAGGCATAAAGAAACGCCATAAAGAAGGCATGGTATATTCTTCATGCCATTCCAGTCGTCGCGTTCTGTGTAAGTCTCTACTTGCCTCATAAATATTAAACGTAGGATCTATTGTAAAATCTAGTGACAAAAGTTCGTCCATTACCTTGTTCCAATGATCCGAAAAAGGCTCTGCCGCCTGCGTCCAAAGACGTCCAGCTTCGGCAAATCTATGTTGCTCATTTTGGTAATTATAATCCACTGGATAATCTTGTACTGTGCGGTTTTCAAAAAGAGCTTCTGGTAAACCATACCAATGCTCCATCGTCGTCAGTCCCGCGCGTGCAGAATGCAAAACATTCCATCTTGCCACATCCATTTGCGCATGATGACAAGCTGACCCCAGACCCAATTTTTTGTTTTCATCCAATGCCGCCGCCATAATTTCAGGTGGTGCTCCAAAGAACTTAATTCCGTCTGATCCCTTTTGAGAATTTGACCGTACCCAGGCTCTTGCTTCTTCTTCTGTATTCACACCATTTTCAAGACCCTGGCCTAAAACAGTATATGCTTTTATGCGAGGAGCTGTAATTAAATTCTGTTCTGACTTCCTCTTTTGGTCGAGCACCCAATCTAATCCATTGGAAGCAGCCGGATCTCTTACCGTTGTAATCCCATGTGCCATCCAGAGCTTAAAAACATATTCCGCATCTGCTCCTTGGCTTTTACCACCTATGTGTCCGTGCATGTCAATAAAGCCAGGTAAAAGAAACATGCCTTCACAATCAAGCTCCTTCCCTCCTGCTTTTAATTTAGGTCTTTTTTCTGGGTCAATGGGCACTCCAGGATATCCTACAACTTTCACTTCTTTGATCACATTGTTTTCTACAACCACATCTATAGGGCCTCTTGGTGGTGCTCCATTACCATTTATCAAAGTAACTCCACGGATTATAAGTTGAGAATGTGGGCCGTCGCCGCGTACACGATCGGGGGCGGGTTTTACTTGAGCGGTGAGTGAGCAGAATGTAATGGTAAAAATGCTGGTGAGGAGAAAGGGGCGGAAATTCATAGTTTTTATTTGGTGAATATAAGGTAGGAAAATATTTAGAGTTTTGGGAGTGCTTAGACGCAAGAGCGATGGACAAAAAAAAAACCTGTTGCGAATGCAACAGGTTTTGTGAGAGTGGAGGGATTCGAACCCCCGACCCCTACCCTGTCAAGGTAATGCTCTAAACCAACTGAGCTACACTCTCTTAAAATTAAAGTCTCGTTTCACTTAATAAACCAAATAGTCAGTCACTCTAAACCAACGCTACCCATCCACAACTGATGTTGTGGTTCCTTCATTTTAAATTGACTTTTAGTCAATTCAATGGCTTCGCCACCACTCAGTCTTACTCTCTTAAAATTAAAGTCTCGTTTCATATTTTTAAGCCCTCGCGAGCATTACCGCCTCCCATCCGATTCTGATGAATCGGTTCCTTCTCTTCGAACGTCCTTTTAGGACCTTCGATTTCTATTTTAGAAACCGATCAGTCATTCTAAACCAACTGAGCTACACTCTCTAACTGAGGCTAAAAGTATACATTTTAATATTAATTATCTCATCAATTTATTCGAGCCCACGACCTTTGCCCTTTCAAGATGAACGAGTGGTCGCAACGCGAGCAGATTGACTAAACGTCAATTGAAATGAGAAAACCTGTGGACTCAATTTATTAATGAACTTGAATTGATCAGTGACCCATATTAAAATACATCATAGCGTAATTTCTGAACCCCAAACGATTGAAGTTATTTTCCATTCATCATTAGCCTTATGTAAGGTGAGCACTTTATAGTGTTGACCTCCAGTAAGTTCAGCTAGACGAAGCTTAACCAATGCAAGGGTACCGTAAATTTCAATACTCAAAATCTCCTCTTTATAACTTGTATCTGAGTCATCTGAATCCAAGTCAAAAGCAAATTCTGAATATTCTCCATCTTTGTTGACGTATCTATAAGCTCCCTTTGGGTGCATCGATAGCTTTTTATGTTTTATACTTCCAGTATGATCACCTATGAAAAAGTTTTCAGTTGACGTAATAATAGCTTGACGGTCAGAAAAATCTGTTTCTTGAGAATGTAAAGAAGAAGTTATCAGGACAAGAACAAGTAATTGAAAGAATACATTAAGAGAAAATTTCATTGCTCAATTTTTGTAAATTAATTAAGTGATTTCTTTTTTAAATATTATCGTTCCTAAACGAATAAATTGAATTTAGCATAAAACTATGACCAGAGGAAATCAGATTGTTAGTTTAACAATCTATTCACATCTAGAAATCCACGTTTTTTTTTGGCCTAAGCCTAGCCCATCATCAACGGAGAAAAATACACATAAATAAAAATCACAATCACACAAACCAATATCCCTACATGCTTAACATACTTCCATGGTGAAATATCAACCTGATTTGTATATTCTAATTTGAAGTCTTCTGTTCTTGGACGCATCTTCCCGATGATTAACATGATTATAATATTAAGAACAAATAAGATAGCCATGACATGAAGAAAATGTGGATAAGCTTCTGCTTTTATATAATCCAATTCATTTCCAGTAATTCCGGCAGCTTCCGCCTTTGCAATTGCTGAATCTGTAAAATTCGGCTTTAATATAAACTGGCTGATAGAATAAAAAATCACTCCCGAGAAGACTGCAATCTTTGCGGCAATAGCAGGCACTTTTTTCGTCAAATACCCAACGACAATAATGGTCAAAATCGGAATACTATAACAACCATTTACTTCTTGTAGATAGCCAAATAATCCATCTGGTGCATTATCAATGAGAGGTGCGATAAACATGGCCATGATAGCCAAACTTATTCCAAACATTTTTCCTGCTTTGACTATCTGCTTTTCAGAAGCTGCTTTATTAAAATACTCTTTGTAGATATCCACTCCAAATAATGTCACCGAACTGTTCAGGGCACTATTAAAAGAACTCAAAATCGCACCAAAAAGTACAGCCGCAAAAAATCCGACTAAGGATGCTGGTAAGACTTCAGCAACCAATCTTGGATATGCTTCATCTGGCTTTGCCAAGGTGTCTCCGAAAATGTGAAAAGCAATCATACCCGGAATCACTAAAATAAGTGGTCCCAATATTTTAATAAAACTGGCTAGTAATAATCCCTTTTGACCTTCTTTTAGATTTTTAGCAGCTAAGGCACGTTGAATAATGGCTTGATTGGTTCCCCAGTAAAATACCTGTACTAACATCATTCCTGTAAATATTGTAGCAAAGGGGACTGAAGCTTTTACGTCGCCTATGGAATTAAATCTCTCAGGATTCTTACTCATCAATTCAGAAAAACCAGTCGCAATACTTCCATCACCGATGTAGGATAATCCAAAAAGTGGAATCATAATCCCACCAATTAATAAACCCACTGCATTCACTGTATCTGAAACTGCCACTGCTTTTAATCCTCCGAAAACAGCATAGATGGAACCAATAATTCCTATTGCCCAAACGGCTGCCCAAATTGTTTGAATCCGTGATAGTCCTGTAAGAGAGGGTAGGTCAAACATCGCACTAAATGCAACTGCCCCTGAATATAAAACGATAGGTAATAATACGACTACATAACCTGAAAGAAATAATGCGGAAGCAATCGTCTTAGTGGACTTGTCATAGCGATTTCCCAAAAATTGGGGAATCGTGGTTAAGCCTCCTTTTAAATACCTCGGCAATAAAAAAACAGCCGTTACTACCATTGCAATTGCAGCTAAGGTTTCCCATGCCATTACTAAAATTCCTTCCGTAAACGCCGCACCATTTAAACCAATAATTTGTTCAGTTGATAAATTTGTCAGCAGTAAAGAACCTGCAATAACTCCGGCCGTAAGACTTCTTCCTGCTAAAAAATAGCCATCAGATGATTCTTCTTTGGAATTGCGTGTTGATAAATAGGCGATTACTGCTACTAAAGTCGTAAAACCTAAAAAGGTGAGGAATTGCATTGTTTTCGTTTAAATGATGATAAAAGGGAAATTATATTTTTCCTGTACGATACAAGTAAAAATAGAAAAGAAGTCGGGATCCCAATGGTCGGCTATCATAATTTTTTCAACAAAACCCCTTTTATGCACTAAGCCCAAACGGGTCTTCAATAGAATGTGAAGGTTTCGTAAACCATTTCGCCCCTTCATCCGTCATGTAAATATGATCTTCTAACCTAATTCCAAACTTATCTGGAACACATATCATGGGCTCATTACTAAACGTCATGCCTACGTCAAGACTTGTTTTATCATTTCTGACAATGTATGGCCATTCATGAATATCCATACCTATACCATGTCCGGTTCTATGCGGCAAACCTGGCAACTTATAATCAGGTCCTAAATTATGTAATTCTAAGATGCGTCTGGACGCATTATCTATATCTGAACATGGACTTCCTATTCGTGCAGCCTCAAAAGCGGCTTGTTGTGTTTGCTTTTCGATGTTCCATATTGAACGCTGAAGATCATTCGCCTCACCAAAAACGTAGGTACGTGTAATATCTGAAATATAATCGTGCAACTTGCAACCTGTATCCACCAAAACGACTTCGTTCTGCTCTAATTTTTTTGGTGCTTTTACACCGTGCGGAAATGAGGAGTCAACTCCAAACAAAACGATACAAAAGTATGAGCCTGTTGCGACGCCATATTTAATATGTGCCTCATGAATAAAGTCTGTCACTTCTTTTGAAGATATCCCTACACGCAAAATACGCGCTGCAGCTTTTTGCACTTCCAAAGTAATATTCATCGCATGCTGAATTATTGCAATCTCTGCAGACGACTTTCTCATCCTACAGGCAGCTGTAATTTGTTTTGCATTTATGAGCTTGTAAGAATTCTGGACTTTGTTAACTCCATCGATAATAAAAAATGGACAAGACGCATCCATACAAACATCCCCATTCGTTATCTCTTGTTCGGATAAAATCTGCACAAATAATTCGTACGGCGATTCATGTTCTTCCCAACAGCTTACGTCTCCCTCAATGAGCATAAAATCCAGAATCGTTCCTTTCTCAAATTCTGGTGCAATGAAGATCAATTTTCCATTTGGAAATAAAATAGCTCCTACCATGCGTTCACTCGAATTCCATTTCATTCCTGTGAAATATGTCAGGTTCGTTCCAGCATGAAGATACAGTGCTGCTACATTTTGCACTTGCATGAGTTTGCAAGCCTTATTTATTCTTGACTGGTATTCTTCTTTTTGTATTGGCTCAACTAAATGCGCAATTGGTTGGATTGCATTTAAAACTTCTTCCGCTGATGATCCTCCTATTCCTATCATAGTGATTCGTATTTTAATTGAAATTATAAACGAGATTAAATGCACATGTGAGATGTGCCATCAAATAGTTCCTAACTACCACTCCAAAACTATCTTCCCAAAATGCTGACCGCTCTCTTGATATCTAAACGCATCTGCTAATTGATCAAAGCCAAAGCTCTTATCTATAATTGGTTTGATATCGCTTGTTTCCAGGAAAGAAACAAGATCATTTTGCATCGCTCTGCTACCTACAGCGATACCGCGCATCTTGATAAATTTAAAAAACAACTTTGGAAATGTAATCATTCCTTTTCTACCGTCTCCTAAAATTCCAATAGAGCAAATATTCCCTCCTATCGTTGCAGCTTCAATAGACTGCTGCATCGTAGATCCTCCTCCAACGTCAAGAATATGCTGAACACCTCCATCTGAAAGTTTAAAAATGGACTTCCCCCACCGCTCGTCTTCCTTATAGTTAACTACAGCTTGAACACCCATTTCTTTTAAGCGACTAATTTTCACTGGACTGGAACTCGTCGCATATACTTTACATGATTTTGCAAGTGCTATTTGCAAACCAAATATAGACATCCCACCAGTGCCTTCTATCAGCACAGAATCCCCATTCTTAAATCCATCAGAATGAATCAGACCATTCCAAGCGGTGACGGCAGCACATGGCAAACAGGCAGCATCAGCAAAACTATAATCTTTAGGAATATGTGTTATTGCATTTTCTGATAGACAGGAATACTCAGTAAGGTATCCATTAATGGATTCACCTGATACATTTTTTATACTCGCAAAACTAGGATCTCCATTCTGCCAATCTGGAAAGAATAAGGACATAACTCTATCTCCAACTTTCCAATCTTCTACCCCATCTCCCAGCGCAACGATTTCGCCTGCTCCATCTGACATGGGCACTCTTCCTTCCTCTACTGGAATTGCTCCCATCCCTACTAAATAATCGTGATAATTTAAACTTGTCGCGTGCCATTGCACTAAAACTTGGCCGGCTGCTGGCGTAGGTTTTTCTCTTTCTACTACTTTCAGATTTTCAAGTCCTCCTCCATTATGTATTTCAATACGTTTCACAGATTCTATTTAAGCGGAATGTAATTTTCTCCTTTGATGATATTTCTAGATATAACTAATCTTTGTATTTCTGAGGTTCCTTCGTAGATCTGCGTGATTTTGGCATCGCGCATTAAGCGTTCCACATGGTACTCTTTTACATAGCCATACCCTCCATGCACCTGCACTGCTTCCACAGTTGTTTTCATTGCTACCTCTGAGGCAAATAATTTTGCCATTGCTGCTGCCTGTGCATAGTCTCTTCCCGTATCTTTTAACCAAGCCGCTCTATAGACTAACATTCTTGTCGCTTCTATCTCCATCGCCATGTCTGCAAGTTTAAATGCAATTGCCTGGTGATTATTAATTGCTTTACCAAATGCTCTTCGTTGGTCAGAATAAATCATGGCCAATTCATATGCACCAGATGCAATTCCTAAGGCTTGCGCCGCAATTCCTATGCGACCTCCATCTAAAGTTTTCATAGCATATTTAAAACCAAATCCGTCTGGACCCAGTCTATGCGATTTAGGAACCTTAACATCTTGAAACATGACAGAAGAAGTATCTGATGAGCGAATGCCTAACTTGTCTTCTTTAACGCCAGTAGTGACTCCTTCCCATCTTGCATCCACAAGAAATGCATTTATTCCCTTATGTCTGATTTCTGGATTCGTTTGTGCGATCACAACATAAGCTCCAGCTTTCTTTCCATTGGTGATCCAGTTCTTTGTCCCGTTCAAAAGGTAATGGTCTCCCTTATCTTCTGCTGAAGTTTTTTGACTCGTGGCATCACTTCCTGCTTCTGGCTCAGAAAGGCAGAACGCTCCTATCATTTCTCCCGTTGTCATTTTGGGAAGATACTTTTGTTTCAATTCCTCTTCCCCAAATTTCTCAATACCCCAAAGAGCCAGAGAATTGTGAGCAGACATGATAACCGAACAAGAATTATCAACTTTAGACAATTCTTCTATCGCCAATGCATAAGATAGTGTATCCATTCCTGCTCCACCATATTGTTCTGAACTCATCAAACCCATGAATCCTAGTTCTCCCATTTGTTTTACAAATTCCGTTGGATGTATTTGGAGTGAGTCTCGTTCTATGACTCCTGGCTTGAGTACGTTCTGCGCAAAATCTCTTGCTGCTTCACGAATCATGAGCTGTTCTTCTGAGAGTGTAAATTCCATTTGCTTTTTAGTTATTGGCTTTAAAATATATTCAAATATAAATTAATTATTTTTAGTCCATTCATGTCTGCACACAGCTCTCCAATATCATTAATTCTCTTAGCTTTACTACGTGCGTACTGCTATTCTATATATGATAATCGCTTCCGCCTTCTTTTCATTATTGAATTCCTCTATTCGATATGTAGATCATTTTACGACGATGCAAATCGTGTTTTTTCGCTCCTTAGGTACTGTTATTTGCAGTCTGAGTTTTCTAATAAAAAAGAAAATTCCTTTGAAGGGGAATAATCAAAAACTGCTGCTTTTGCGAGGTATTGTAGGTGTAATAGCTATGTCCCTATTTTACAAAACATTACAGATCATGCCCATAGGAACAGCCGTATCCCTACGTTATGTTTCTCCTTTATTTGCAGCAATACTTGCTGTACTTATTTTAAAAGAAAAGATGAAACCCGTTCAATGGTTATTTTTCATCACAGCTCTGTTTGGTGTTTTTTTACTTAAAGGGTTTGATACCCGTGTAAGCAATTTTGCAATTGCTCTATCAATGCTCACAGCATTCGTTAGTTCATTTGTTTATATTATTATAAGAAAAATAGGAACTACAGAACATCCCCTTGTTATCATCAACTACTTTATGATTATGGCATTAGTCATAGGAGGTATATTTTCTATTGGAAACTGGTTACAACCTCAAGGCATTGAATGGGTCGTTCTTATTGCTATTGGTCTATTTGGTTTTGGTGGTCAACTATATATGACCCAAGCTTTTCAACTTGCTGAAACGAATATCATTGCACCATTTAAATACACTGAAGTATTATTTACTATACTATTAGGATGGACATTCTTTGGTGAGTACCAAACCCTAGCTAGTCTTGGTGCAATGTCAATAATTGTATTGAGTTTACTAGCAAATGTTTGGGTAAAGAAGAATGCTTAAGTTTTAAGAAAAAAGAACCTTACCTGATTACACTTACATTTCCAGAATACATTTTACTGACCCCATCAATAAAATCTATATCAACTATCCAAGTGTAAACACCTATCCCAATAGGCTTCCCATCCTTAACACCAATCCAAGGCACTCCTCTTCCTTGGTCATCATAAATTATACTTCCCCATCTATCATAAATGTATAGGTGCAAATTTTCTATTTCAGAACTTTTGTAAATCGTAAATTCATCGTTCTGCCCATCGCTGTTTGGACTAAAAATATTGGGCGCATAAAACGCATATGATTTTTCTACCTCAATGTGTATACTCTCTCGACTTGCACAACCATCTTCTGAAATAATTTCTAGAAAATAGTCAGCAGAATGTAAGCCTTGGACTTGGATTTCCAAGCATTCAGGACAAGAAAGAAATTCTGTTGATGACCACTCTATGGATTCTATTTCTATTGTATTCGTACTTGCAGAAATAATTACACTATCACCTAATGGAATTGTAATATCCTCAGGAAGACTTATTACAGGAATCTGGGGCGCAGTCAAAGTAGCATTGAATTCTGCAGAACATCCATTTGCGTCTACTACTTGTATTGAATATGAATCAGGACCAAGCTCATTAAAGATGTCTTCATTTTGAAAAGTAGAGTTCTCAATTTGGTATTGAAATGGGCTAGTACCACCACTTACTGAATTTACCTGTATGCTCCCAGTTTCTAAACTCATACAATCCGGATTATTTAAAATCAGAGTAGCCTCTATGGGGGCTGGAGCTGTAATATCATGCGTGCTTACTTTCATACATCCATTCGCATCAGTAACTGCCAATGCGTATAAGTCAGGAGCTAAATTTTCAATACCTTCTCCAAATGTCCCAGTAGACCATCCAATATTATATGGCACTTCTCCGCCAGAGACATCTGCAGAAAGGAAACCATCAAAACTCGTATTACACGAAACTCCGTATCCATTGTAATCACTTGAAAGTACAGATACTATAAGAGGTTCTGGTGCTTCCAGATTAATGTGTAGTATTTCCGAGTTTCCAAATTCGTCACTTATTTCAATAATGTATTGTTCCGCATTTAAGTCATTTAAAAATATACTTGAGATCGTATCATTTATAATTTGTGGTGTTCCAAACTCAGTACCATTTAATGTTTTCCAAACATATGTAAATGGTAAAGTCCCTTGCACAACCTTGAATGAAATTTTTCCATCAAAGGAGTCATGACATTTAGGGGGTGTAGCAGTATAATTTGCTTTTATATCACAGATTATTACGAATAGATCAAGATTTACTAAGCTGTCACAATCATTTTCTGTGAGTACAACTTGTTGGTACATGTCCGTTTCTGAATATGGGACTCCATCTATATAAATTGTATCTCCTTCGCAAATGTTTATATCAAGTGTGTTTATAGCTTGATCTAATTCTTCTAAGTCAATAAATATTATGCTGTCACATCCATTTGGCAAAGCGATTGTAAAATCATAGACACCTGATTCACAGTAGGAATTTCCATTGATTTCAAAACATTCTCCTTCACAGAATACATCCGACAAATACGTCTCGGGATTTTCGATCACTTCAATTTGTCTGCAGTTAGGAATTGCTTCGTCACATGCATTCGCAGCAGTTACACATAATGTATACGTACCAGAACTGGGCAGGCTGAGATTTAGCTGATTTGAATTTTCGTTTCCTACAGCTTGGCCATCCAAAGTCCAAAAAAATAACGTGGCGCCTAGTTCCGCTTCTGTCACATATGAAACTTCTACATCTGGGCAAAAAATT
This sequence comes from uncultured Saprospiraceae bacterium, assembly GCA_937967615.1. Lineage (GTDB taxonomy): Bacteria > Bacteroidota > Bacteroidia > Chitinophagales > Saprospiraceae > CALCMJ01. The sequence continues at coordinate 12,809 of CALCMJ010000021.1, read as the reverse complement.
GCAGGTCCTTCAATCTCTCTAGTAAAAGTCAACGGAGCAGTCTTTGTTGATCCCTCTTCTACTGTAAACGTCCAATCACAATTATCTCCTAGACCACCATCCATGACAATAAAGTAGTATTGACCAATTACTAATGATTCCGTATTAGAGATAACGCCTGACTCACCTGGACCTATCGCGTTAAAGCCACCAAAGCAATTTGATATCCTTTTAAAATTCATACAATTGACCCCCTTATATAATCCAAATTCAAGTCCAAGATTATCTTCACAATTTGAAACAGATAGACGCACTCTTAGGTCAACACTCCCTGCTATAAATGCAATCCATTGCATGTTATGTGCATCAATAGTACATTCCCCTGCAAAGCCCGGGGGTGCTTGTCCTACAATTGTCGCCTGATGTCTGCCGGTAAATCCATCTATATCACAAATAACACATGCCTCATCGCAGAAAGAAGTCATTTCAGGGTTTTCGATATCACAAGGCATAGGCTGTGCAATGCAAAACATTGCCAAAAGATTTAAACTAACGAGAGTAGATATGCGAATAATGACCTTCATCTAATTGATATAGAGTATTCCAAAATACAACAAGTTTTCAGAATATCACTTGGATAGAGAATGTACATATCTTGCCAAAACAACAATCTCTTCGTCATTCAGCACCTTTTGAAAGGGTGTCATAAGTCCTTTACCGTAATATATCTGAGTAATATTGCTTGCTATACTTGATTGGATCTTAGTCAAATCTTTGGCTCCATTGAGCTGCAGATTTCCTTTTATACCGTGGCAGTTTGCGCAATAGTTTCTGAATAATTTTTTAGCATCTATCTGGGAAGTCTTATCTATATAGTCTTTTTCTAACTGCTCACCAAAAGCAATACGTACTTCATCATGTGCTTCTTTCTTATATCCTATCTTTTCACCATCAGAGGCGCTGTCATTTGTCAATCCATCTGACGAAATTTCATGCGTAGAATTGGAGATTACTTCTTGCGCCGGTGAATGATTTCTTTTATAGTTTGCTTTCTTCGCTTCATTGTCTGAGCAAGCGTTGGCTAATAGAATTATTAGAAAAAGGCAAGCCAAGGGCTTTTTTACCGTTTTACACCTCATTTTGACTAATTCTGGCATTGTATTCCACATAAACTTGTTATCCAAGAGACAAAGGAAGGGCTTATTAAAGAAATTTTAACCCACAATAGGCTACATTTTTTAATGAAACCGTGCATCTTTGTAAAAAATTTACATCATGAAAAAAGTATTCTGCTATTTGCTTGTGTTAGGCTTAATTTCTTGTGGAGGTCAAAATGTAAAAGTGGAGGAAGCTTCAGCAACGCCAGAAGTTACAAAAACGAAAGCAACAGCTAATCAAGTTAAAACAAACCACCCTGCTGCAGGTGTCAAAGCTCCAACTGGAATAAAAAACCAAGCGCAAAAGCGACCAACACCTACTCAAAAGACTTTAGCAGAATATGAACCTAAAAATGAGGGATGGCATGTTAATCTTGAGGATGCGATTGCGGAATCTAAAAAAACGGGCAAACCTATTTTAGCCAACTTTACTGGAAGTGACTGGTGTGGATGGTGTAAACGTTTAGATAAAAGTGTTTTTCATCAAGCTGGGTTCAAACCCTGGGCTGATAAAAATGTTGTACTCCTAGAATTAGATTTTCCAAAACGTTTTAGAGTACCGCAAGAAATTGCTATGCAGAATAGAAATCTTGCTCAATCGTTTCAAGTTAGAGGATATCCAACAATCTGGTTATTTGATGCTGGAGTGGATGATGCAGGAAAACATAAATTCTCTGCACTTGGGAAAACGGGTTACACAAAAACTCTTGAAGAATTCCAAAGTACTATAGGGAAATATATTGCTGCACGTACAAGCTAGTAGCCTTATTTTTTCTTACTAGCTAACATCGCTTTCATGCGCTCCAAGACATGGTATACTGCTGGACAGTATACTACATTAATAGCATGCCACTCTGCCCCGTGTTTGAATATAGATTTATCTGTATGCGGATAAGATCTACATGCTTCAGGCCGCACTTCATAAATACTGCATGCATTGTCTTCTTCTAAGAATACACAGGGAGACTTTTTAAATACCATATCTCCATCCTCATCTATAATAGTGTACTTCTTTTCAAACTGTTTTTTACTAAGACTCAGATGCTTGGAAATGCGTTTTACGTCTGACTTAATCAGTTGAGGTGGTATGCTTTTACAACAATTTGCACAATCCATACAACTCATTTCTTTAAACACCTGATCTTGTACTTGCCCAACTTGTTTTAAGATATTCTTGTTCTTCTTCTCAAATATCCTATTCACTGTTTTCTCGTACTTCTTCTCATCCTTTATATTTGCCTTCTTCCACTTCTTTATTAAGTCCTTCTTCATTTTTGCTTTTACATTTTTAGCCTACGCTTCACTAATCAAAAAACATTCCAAAACTAAGCATTAAAACTATATAATTTCTCTACAATTCAACTAAAACAATTTAAGATCCAGAGTGTTTTTTAACCGCTACAAGATGACCGTTTGCATCATAACTTAATAGTCCTGGAAAAGCCACATGCGTTCCAAAGTAAACAAACTCTTTATCCACATCCCTCCTCTTGATTATACTTATAGAACTGGACCAGTCCTTATCATAAGAATCATATAAGCTAGAAAGCTCTGGGTATTTTAATTGAAAACCATGACGGATTGCATCTGCTAAGCATACAAGAGTATGCGCTCCACTTTTTATTTCTATGGCATAATGATCTTCTCTATGACCTGGTGTAGCAAACATTTTTATGCCTGGCAAAAATTCTTCTTCATTTTTCACTAATATTAGCCTTTCCCCGAGTGACGGAATTACTTCTTTTGCAAAATTCTCTTTTCCAGAGTTACTCCCTGATATTTTATCTGCAGGAAAAATGCGCACAAGAGCATCAAAAGCCCCCTGCTTTAATTGCTCCCTCCTTGCATCATCCATCCAAATATCATAGGCATTCTGAGCCATAACAATCTTGGCGTGCTCAAAATGATGCAATCCTCCTATATGGTCGCCATCTCCATGAGTAATTATCAAATAATCAATGTCTGAAGGAGCGATCCCAATCTCCTCCAAATTTGCTACGAGAACTCCCTGTCCTTTCCCACAATCTATTAATACATTCTTACCATCACATTGGAGTAATAAATAATTAAAACCAATCTCCACGGTATCAAGTTTTGAACCATGCTCTTTATGTGCCGCTAAAACGCTTTGATGTTTTTCTTCGGAGAATTCTTTAACAATAGGAATCGTAGCATTCCCTTCTTCCAGGCTGACACAATTCAGTTCTCCAATTTTAAACTTATAATGTCTCATACATTAAAGATGTTCTAATAGCCACTTTGATATCACCTCAGGATACTCCATAGGTACTAAATGGCTAGCAAATGCAATATTTAAATAGTGGTTATGTGTCTGCTTCCCCTTCCAAGTATCCCACAGTTCTTTTTTTATAACATTTGTTTCATCTCCTCTTACAGCATAAATAGGAATTTCTATTGCATACAATTTATCCATCACAAATTGTACTGTTGAATAGATCCTTGCTTCCCATTCCTTAGTGAATTTCAATACTTGCATACTCGTCTTTTCATCTGTTACTAGACCGGCATGTATGTAATCCCATAAGGCCTCATCAGAAAATCGTCTAAATACTTCCTTATCGCGGTACGCACTAAACGCATTTTCTTTCGAGTACCATTCTGTTTTTCTTTTAAGTGCCTTTCTTGCAATAGGAATAATATTAGCCCTTAAAGAAACGGGAATAATCATCCCTAGGTAATCAAAAGATTTTGGAAAAAGAACAGGATCAATCAATACCAACCTAGAAAACAGTTCTGGACGTTTATATGCAGCTAATATAGTAGCAACAGCGCCCAATGAATGCCCCATCCCTATGACTTGACCTACATTCAGTGCCTCTATAGAAGAAATAATATCATCCGCAAGCTCTTCCCAAGAATTGAACTTTTGATATTCAGAATCCTTCTGAAGAGGCTTCTGAATAATTGCTACGACCTTATACTTCGCGTTTAGTGCAACTAATAACTGTTTATATGCACCTGGAGGATATGCATTCGCATGTGCGAAGTGTATAAGCTCTCCGTCACCACCATAATCTTCTAAAGGAATATTTGCCATAAGATCCTCACTTTCTGCTTTGCACAAAAGTACCAAACAAATGCACATTTAGAGATGGACTTTAGCAAAATAGCGCATTAAAAATTATCTTCGAGTTGTAGATTATGATGATTATAAATTACATTTTAAGCGCGCTATATATAGTGTACTTTTTCTTTTTCCTATTCCTATTCCACCCAATTCAATGGTTGGCATATAATCTATTTGGTCTAAAAGCACATAGGACCACTGTAGATCTACTTAATTTCTTCCTTTTGAGAGGCAGTCATCTAGTAGGATCAAGCTTAGAATACAATCCTCCAGCAAATCTCCCTAAAGACAAACCCTTAATTATAATCGCAAACCATCAAAGCATGTACGACATTATTGGGATAATATGGTTTATGCGAAAACACAATCCAATTTTTGTTTCAAAATCAGCTTTAGCTAAAGGCATTCCGAGCATTTCATATAATTTGAGGAAAAGCAAAGCCGCATTAATAGATAGAAGCAATAGAAAGCAAGCGCTTACGGCAATTTCTGATCTAGGGAAATACATTGAAAAGAATAACTATTCAGCAGTAATTTTCCCTGAAGGTACACGTTCTAGAAAAGGGCTTAGGAAGTTTTCTAGTGGCGGGATAGAAGTCTTAATGAAATCTGCACCTAGTGCCTATATCCTTCCAGTTACTGTAAATGGTACTGGTAAAATGGACGCATACAAAGTATATCCAGTCAATAGCTTTATAAAACTTTCTTGGACTGCATTGCAAGCATTTGATCCTTCCAAGATGAGCGCAACAGAGGTCGCAGCTAAAACAAAAAAGATGATTGAAGAAGAATTACAAAGACAAAATACTATTGATTAAAATCCGCAATCTATTCCTTGCCTGTATAATCAGCGTGAGTCTTCCCTCTTGCTTAGAAGAATCTTTACATATTGTTACGGTGGAAGAATTTAAACAATTCGTTGATGACACTGGCTATAAAACCGATGCAGAAAAGTACGACTGGTCAATTGTGCAACAGAATATAGTTGACTTTCAGATACTAGGTGGCATTGACTGGCGGTGCCCAGATGGATTTCATTATGCAAAAGACAAAGAAGCAGTAAGGCAGGTAAGTTATAATGATGCCTTAGCATATTGCAACTGGGCGCAAAAAGAAATTCCAAGCTATTCAAACTATTGGGATATTGCAGAAAAAGACACAAGGCCAATTAATGCAAATAGCCCTGAAATTCTTCCGCTTGATCAAGTAAACTTAGTAGGTAATATTTGGGAGTTAACATTGCCAGATAAATTAGACAGAATACGATTAGCAGGAGGTTCCTATCTATGCAATCCAAACTCATGCAATGGCACGAATCAAAACAGAGAACTTCATGTGGATAGGACAACTGGAAATAGCCACATTGGTTTTGCAGTTTTACAATAAGAAAGAATAACTATTATGGTTTCTTTTCCATGTTCATAAAGTCCAAAGTCATGTTACACATCATCTTTACCCCTAAGACCAATCCCGTTTCCACAACATAAAAATCTGGGGTATGATGCCCTGTTGCTTCTGCGGCATTTGGATCCTTACCTCCAAGAAACCAATAAAGCCCAGGAACCTTCTGAGCAAAAAATGAAAAATCTTCAGCTCCAGTTCTAGCTGCAACTACACGTACATTGTCTTCACCTGCAGTTTGGAACATTGTGTTAATCATCTTTCTTGTAAGCTCTGGATCATTATATGTAACTGGATAACCTATTTGTATATCTACTTCTGCTGTTGCTCCAGCACTTTCTGCAATCAAGGTAGCAGTCCGTGTAATGTCTGCGTGTATTTTTTCCTGCATCCCTACATCCAATGTTCTTATTGTACCTATCAGTTCACATTCTTCTGGGATAATATTATTTCTCACTCCCCCTTGAATCTTTCCTACAGATATCACTGCTGCTTCTTTTGTAAGTTCAGTTTGCCTGCTCACTACGGTTTGCAATCCCATAATTATTTGTGCTGCCACCGTTATGGGATCTACACCAGACCAGGGTCTGGAGCCATGCGCTTGCTTCCCCTTAACTGTAATAACAAACCTATCTGATGCAGCCATCGCCCCACCTACCTTATAGTCTACCCTATTTGCATCTAAACCAGAACTTATATGTTGACCAAATATCACATCTACACCATGCTTTTCTAAAACGCCCTCTTTCACCATTAGCTTAGCTCCACCCTCTTCACCTGGAGGAGCGCCTTCCTCTGCTGGTTGAAAAATCAATACAACTTTCCCTTTCAACAATTTTTGCTTTGACTTTAACAATTTCGCTGCACCTAAAAGCATTGCTATGTGTGTATCATGTCCACAAGCATGCATCGTCCCCACATCTTCACCTAAATAATTCGTTTTTTCTTTAGAAGCAAAAGCAAGATCTACACGTTCCACAACTGGCAACCCATCTATGTCAGCTCTTAAAGCAACAGTAGGACCAGGTAGTCCTCCTTGGATAACTCCCACTACTCCATGATGTGCAATTCCAGTCTCATGTTCAATATTCATTTCTTTTAATCTCTCTGAAATATATTTGGCAGTGTTCACCTCTCTATTGGACAATTCTGGATATTGGTGGAAATGCCGTCTCCACGTAATCACTTCTGATTCAATAGCTTGATATTCCGCTTCTGAAATCGTCTGTCCACAAATTGCTGTAGCCAGCATTAGAAAAATAAAAGAAAGGCTCATATACTTCATAAGTTGGTATTTATTTTCAAAAGATAAGAAATTATTAAAAAGTAGAGTCTGGCAGAAAAAAAAAGGTATTTGAAAAATTAGCAAGACATAACTCTGTAGTTATCAATTTTATAAGCTAATATTAAGCTCATACAAACTGCATGTCCCCAGATAATCAACTATTATATCACGAACTACATGGCTCCTCACCAGAATCTGATTGGATTTTATTTATTCATGGTGCGGGAGGTAGTACAGTTACTTGGAAAAGACAGGTACCTGAACTTAAAAAACAATTTAACCTTCTTATAATCGATTTGCCTGGACATGGAGAAATGGCTAAACGCGTCAACACTGATCTGAATTATACGTTTACATCTATCTCTCAAAAAATTAAACTTCTTATAGATCACCTTTCTATAAAGAAGTTTCACATCATTGGTGTATCTGTAGGTACTGTCATAGCCTTACAAATGAGACAGATGTTTTTGAATCAAGTTCAGTCTGTAATTCTTCCTGGTTGTATTATCCAATTGAATCCTAAACTCAAGCTGATAGCCAACTCAAGTCTTTTTCTGGCAAAAATCATAGGCTTCAGAGCGTTCTACAAATTGAGTGCACTTATTATGCTGCCAAGAAAAAACCATAAACTCTCCAGAGATATTTTTATTCGAGAATCCAAGGCCTTAAGCAATAGTGAATTTAAAAAATGGACTAACATGTACTTCACATTGAATAAGACCTTAGTTGAGCTCTTCAAGGCTTCATCAAATATTCCCCAGCTCATAGTTATGGGAGCTCAAGATCATCTGTTTTTAAACCCAGCTATAGAATATGCTAAGCGGCATAAAAACACCACTATTCAGATATTAGAAAAGTGTGGCCATGTGGTGAGTATTGAAAAAGCAGATCTTTTTAATTCGCTCTGTTTGGAATTCTACAAAAAATATAAGTTTTCACGCTAAAATAAAAATGAGGAACCCAGTGTGGGTTCCTCATCAAAAATTGCGGTCCGCTTGAGATTGAGTATGATTATTACTGTATTATAATCATTTTTCTTGTTGCACTAAAAGTACCGCTATGCAACTGATAATAAATTATGGCATTTTCCCCAAGATCCTCTTTATTAAGAGTAAGGGAATGTACACCTTGATCGTAATCACCGTTAATCTGTCTAACAAGTCTGCCTGCTACATCGAAAAACCGAATTGTAGTTTTGCCAGCTTGTCCTAAACTGAAACTGATTTTAGTTGATTCACTAAATGGATTTGGTTCATTCTGGTGAAGTTCATATCCACTTGTCAATACCATATCGCTACGTAAGCTCACATCAACAACACTGAAGTCACTACTCTTGTATCCTTCTGATCTTAATTGATCTTCAGCAAGTGTAACTCCTGAAATTGCATCTGTTCCTATAGTAAACAATAGAGTACCTTCAGCAAAATTCATTGCTTTCAATGTATGGAAACTTGTAGTAAGAACCCCAGCTGCATTGATACCGAAATTTTCAGTATTGACCTCAATTGCAGCAGCTTCTACTCCTGTCACATTACCAGCGTTTGCAATACGCATTGCAAATTGATATCCATACACATCGTCAAATCCTTTACCAGCTTTGAAAGCGATTTTTCCATCCTCCATTTGCTCCGTTACAAATTCAAGTGTCTCACCTGATCTGTTTTCAGAGTCAATGTTCGTGAAGTTTGGACTTACACTTCCGTTTACATCACCTATCTTAACTCCTATAAAGTCCTCTGAGATTGAGTTTTGGCTTAATGGATTGATTTGAATCAATTCATCAAACGGCCAAGGCTGTATAGAATTAAGGTTTTGATCTGCATCTACAAATCTCCAACTATCATTCGCTGGAAATTCTGGGTATATACCCAAGATAAGTTTACGCAGTTCTATTAAATCAATTGCAGAAATAGATTGATCATTATTGATATCTGCTGCAATCATTTTATAAGGTGAATTAAGTACTTGAAGTCCTAACACATGTTTTTGCATAAGCAAAATGTCAAGTGTTGTTACTCCATTTAAATAGTTATTGTCCAGGCTTGGATCTACAGTATAATCGTATAAGGCTGGAACATCATTAAAAGCATAGAGACCGTTATCGTCCGTGTAATCTGTTTTCGGAAATTCTGAAGAATTACTTGTAGCAAGTACTTCTACGTTTTCAATATCTTTTCCGTCTTCTGTTCGTATTTTCCCTCCTAGATCAAGTTTTGATGATGAAACAACATCACAAGAACCCGTATTATCAAGTAGAGTCAAAGTTACAGTACAGTAATCGTAATTATCTTTGTCGTCCCATACATAGATATCTAAAGTAATAGGCTCTCCAGGTATAGCTGGTAAGTCATCACATGTAAATAATCTTGAGGAACATTTAGTATTGTCATCATATAAAGGATCTTCTTCCGGGCTATCGTAGTTATCATTAAATGTATACTTTAATGTAGTCGAACAATTATCAAAACTTCCGAGGTTAAAATCGCAAGCCCATAATTCTAGTTCGCCATTATCCATTAAGGCAGTACTTACATTTAAGCAGTAAGGTGTAGGGGGTTTATTATCCACAACCATTAAAACAGATGTGCAAGAGCCGTCGTTACCGCAACCATCAGTTACATGCCATTTGATAATATGATTATTCATACTACCTGGTATGTCTTCTGATAGTGTAATAGATAGTTCTTCTCCAGACATCGTAGGGGAGATGTATTTGGAGTTAGTGTATGGGAGATAACTTGAGTATATATGTTCTACAACTCCGTCACCCCATAAATCTATTTCTACTTCCCACTTCAGCCAATTGCTCATGCAATTTCCAACATCCGTCGCATTTGCTGTTATCGTAACATTCTTTGCTTCGCACGTAATTCCGTCACTGTCTACATCCCAGAAGTCATCTGCTTCTACTTGGGTGTTAGCACAGTTTATGATAGGTGCATTATCATCATCTACCTTGATCGTTTGTGTATGCTGCCAAACTCCATCAGAAGATTCATCCAATGGATCACTTGAATCATACACACACCAGTCAATAACAGTAAATGAGTTTAATATCTTGAAGCAAGCACCATTCTCAATAAAGAATGTATCACTGTCCAAGGTATATCCTACTAAAGCACAAATATTTTCATCCCACGTAGGTATATTATCACCTAGGTCTTCACAATCTACCTCCATATCCAAAGGCCAATTTATATCATTGCCATCAAATGGATCTGTTGGACTAATTGTTATCCTCTGTACACAGGTCATGTTAGTACCTGTAACTCTCCAGGTTCTACGCACAAGTCCAGTACCACAATCATTAAGACCACTAGTATTATCTGTATAACTCGTAGGTACATTACCACAACTACCTATTGCAGTTGGTCTTCCAGTTACGTCCAAGTCATCTCTATCTTCATCACAATCTATTGTAACATCTGGAGGACATAAAATGCTCACAGGCAATTTATCTTGCACAGTAGCTTCCACCATACAAGTATTATAATTGCCAAAAGCATCCACAACAATAAGCTCTACCATAATTGGATTCTCATCTAAGTCATCACAGCAGAACGCTTCGTAATCATAGTAGTCAATGTTTCCTACCTCAAAAGCAACTGGCGGACTAGGAACATTGGGATCATCACAACCCCCATCCATTCTTCTTACATAAATATCCACATCTGTACAGTTATCATGCGAACCACTATTAAATGATTCAGCATAAACATGTGCCCAACCCAATGTTGTTAATCCAACAACAGTGAATTCTTGACATACAGGTGTTGGTGGAGAATTGTCAACCATATCAACTTCTGTAAAGCATGTCTCAGATCTGCCACATTCATCAGAAACTTTATATTGAATCCATGATCTACCTACTGGTAAATTAAACACAAGTGCAGGACTTGTAATTGGATATACAACTCCTGTGTATATAAATGGTGCATTTGTTGGCGGATTTCCGTTAGCATCTGCAAGAAGATACCCTACCTCATATGTCAATGTAGAACACGAAGCTCCTACTACTGGAGGTGGTAATTCTGCAGTTCCTGTACACTGATGTGCGTCTACCGGAAATGTCATACCATCATCTGGACACGACACAAATATGTCATCATCTACAAGTTTGATAATTTGAACATACTCAGCAATAGAACTAGAACACCAATCTACTGCAAGCCATTCACGTACAATCTTGTATTCGCCTGGACACAGTTCTATTAGATGATCTTCATACGTAATCGCAAGACCACAAACTAATCCTGTAAAAGGCAAACCATTAATTGTAGGATATGCATAATGTGCAGCATCTGCAGGACTTTCTCCCTGTGCTATGAAATAAGCATACACGTCATCAGGATCTCCATCATAATCACAATGCATAGTCACTAATGGCTCTGGCGGTACAACATCTACAAGACTTATAGGTTTCAATAGAAACTCTTGAGTACATGTAGAACTGTTTCCATACTCATCAGTAAACACCCATGTTCTTAGAATCTTTTTAGAGCTACATCCAAAGTCTAAGACTTCATCATTGTATACGCTCGTATAATCTGTACACTCTTCTGATGCATCAGGCGTAGGCGTTGGAATTGATTGCGGCGTTGCCGTAATTCCATCTGCTTGATTACAAGTGAACATACATTCTTCATCATACATGAAAATTTCCACATTGGTATTGACAGTATACGAACAAGGTGCAATAAGATCAGTTACATCCAGAAATACTACCAACTGGTAAATTCCTGTCGCAAGACCACTTATTAACAAACCTGTTGCATCTGAACCTATGGCAACAATGTTAGCACAAGGATCAGCAGGGTCAAAGTTTCCAGCGTACACCACACCTACATGATCACAACCTAGTGTGTGCATAGTGAAGTTTGCTTCAAAACTTGCAGTAAATTCATTCACTGTAAAATTGTGCACTTGGTAAAAAGCTTCTGGACCACCAAAGGCCCCGCTTATTGTTGCACAGGTTACAGCGACTGGATCACCACCATCAAATTCATATGTAAATTCGTCAAAGGCTTCTCCGCCTTCTGGACATTCGCACTCAAGAATAGGTCCGAGTTTGTCTTCTACAGTAACGTGACCCCAACAAGAATTTCCTGTAGGTATCTCGTAAATAGATACTTCATAGTATCCTGGCTCATCAAGTGTAACAGTAGATCCTGTTACTCCATTGATGGTAACCTCATAATTTAGAGGATCATACCCTGGTATGGATTCCTCCCCCTCCAGAACAACATCTGGAGAAATTATAGCTTCACAAGTTCCACTTAAAGATACATTAACATTGTCGTTACATGCTAAAGTCACATCAAGTAATCCCTTCTCATTTGAGTTAGAATAAATAGAACTAGAAGCCAAAAATAAAAGTAAAGTTAACAAGCTATAAACGCGTACTACTTTACTCTTACATGTTAAATCGGCTTTAACCATGATTTAGAGTTTTGGTTATTAAATAAAGTAATAATGCGCTCTGATAATTCAGAGCTTGTTCAGATTAAAAGGGGAATACTTAAATGAGGGGGGAATCTCCTAAGTAGTGTTGTTTATGAGACACAAATATAGGTTCCTACCCACCGCATTTATTTCTTTTATGCTTGGTAATTTTTGCATATAATTTTCTGCAATGCAAAAACTAATCTTTAGTTTTTGAGTAAGCAATTCTATGTCAAGAGACTACATAATTAATTTTTAAAATTTAATGCAAAAGTAATTTCTGTTGACTGGAGGGAATAATGGGTGGGCATATCCCTGCGGTGTGCTTTGCACACCTTGGGCCGCAGTATTGCGGGCTTGCTGTTCGCGCGGTGTTCCAGAGTCATTCTGACTCAGGAACACTAAACCCTCCATGTTGCTTATGCGGGATGGGAGGAAGGAAGGATTATGAATTAGG
>CALCMJ010000020.1 GCA_937967615.1 uncultured Saprospiraceae bacterium | reverse complement strand
AAATTGTATATTAATCAGACCTTTAATTTTCAATGCAATTGCAAGTTGTTTTGTGTACTTCTTCATTGTCTCAATCGCAGCTTCACTGAGAGAATACGTAGGTAACATCGCAGAACTATCACCTGAATGAATTCCAGCTGGTTCTATATGTTCCATTATACCCATAATCATAACATCCTCACCATCGCAGATCGCATCTACTTCTGCCTCCTTAGCACGTTCTAAAAACTGATCAATGAGAACTTGGTTGTCAGGAAGGTGTTTGAAAATGCTAAGTACGTGTCTTTCTAATTCCTCATCGTTTAATACGATACGCATTCTCTGTCCTCCTAGGACATATGAAGGTCGCACGAGGACAGGGTAACTTACTCTATTAGCAATATTTATTGCGTCGTCAATATCTGCAGCAACACCGTATTCTGGATATGGAATTTCTAGTTCCTTGAGAAGATCAGAGAACCTTCCTCTATCTTCAGCGAGATCCATACCGTCAAAACTAGTTCCGAAAATTTTCACGCCTTTTTTGTGTAATCGTTCTGCAAGTTTCAACGCCGTTTGTCCACCAAGTTGAACAATGATGCCTTCTGGTTTTTCGAATTCTATGATTTCTTCTAAGTGTTCCCAGAATACTGGTTCGAAATATAATTTATCAGCAACATCAAAATCAGTAGATACTGTCTCAGGATTACAATTGATCATGATGGACTCGTATCCTGCCTCTTTTATTGCTAACAATCCATGTACACAGCAATAGTCAAATTCTATTCCTTGACCAATGCGATTAGGACCTGAACCTAAGACAATGATTTTCTTTTTATCAGAAGATTTACTTTCGTTCTCGCCGTCAAAGGTAGAGTAGAAGTATGGTGTTTTTGCTTCAAACTCAGCGGCACAAGTGTCTACCATTTTATAGACCCTGCGAATGCCTAATTTCTTTCTTTGTTGAGTTACCTCACGTTCTGTAATTCTGAGTAACCAGGCGATTTGTACATCAGAATAGCCATGTTGTTTTAGTTCTCTAAAAAATGTTTCTGGAATATCTTCTGCGACATTAAATTTTAATAGTCGGTCTTCATATTTTACTAGACGTTTTATCTGGTTTATATACCACATGTCGATCTTAGTAAGCTTATGAATCGTTTTTGAAGGCACACCTAATCTTAAAGCATCTTTTACTCTATATATTCTATCGTCAGAAGCTTTTTCTAGGCGTTCTAATATGTCATCTGTTTTAATCCACTCTTTCATATCAGCACCCAATCCTGCTCTGTTGTTTTCCTGACTTTGACAAGCTTTCTGCATTGCTTCAAGAAAATTTCTACCTATAGCCATGACTTCACCTACAGACTTCATTTGTAAACCTAAGGTAGGGTCTGCGCCATAGAATTTTGCAAAATTCCATCTAGGCATTTTAACAATGACATAATCAAGGGTAGGTTCAAAGAATGCAGATGTTGTTTGAGTGATTTGGTTTTTCAGTTCGTCTAGATTATAACCGATGGCCAACTTACTTGCAATTTTAGCGATTGGATATCCGGTTGCTTTACTTGCGAGTGCAGAAGAACGTGAAACTCTTGGGTTGATTTCTATCGTAATCAGTTTTTCTGTTTTTGGATCAAGCGCAAATTGGACATTGCAACCGCCGGCAAAATTTCCGAGGGAGCGCATCAACAGAATTGCTTGATTCCGCATTTCTTGGTATGCTGTATCTGACAGGGTCATCGCAGGTGCTACTGTAATACTATCTCCGGTATGAATCCCCATAGGATCCAGATTTTCCACCGTACAAATTATCACAACGTTATTATTGTTGTCTCTTAATAACTCTAACTCGTATTCTTTCCATCCTAATACTGCTTCATCAATTAAGACTTCATGTGTAGGTGAGGCATCTAGACCTCTGCGCAAGGCTTCATCAAAATCATCAGCAGTCATGACAAAGCCACCTCCTGTTCCGCCTAAGGTATATGAGGGCCTAATGACCAAGGGGAATCCAATTTTTTGCGCTGCATTTTTTCCTTCCAGAAATGAATTTGCAATCATAGAGGGAGCAACGTCTAATCCTAGATCTAATACATGCTGTCTAAAGGCTTCTCTATTTTCAGTTAATTCTATTGCATCTAGATCTACGCCAATCAACTTTACCTTGTATTTTTCCCACAAGCCATGTTTTCCAGCTTCGATAGCTAGATTTAATGCAGTCTGTCCTCCCATGGTTGCTAACACAGCATCAATCTGTCTTTCCTTCAGTATCTTTTCTATGCTTTCAACTGTGAGTGGAAGTAGATAAATATGATCTGCAGTGACGGGGTCGGTCATAATTGTTGCAGGATTGGAATTGATAAGGCTTACTTCAATACCTTCTTCTCGTAAAGATTTTGAAGCTTGTGTGCCTGAATAATCAAATTCGCAGGCTTGTCCTATGATAATAGGGCCGCTTCCTATAATAAGGACGGACTTTATCGACTGATCTTTTGGCATTCTGTAGTTTTGCTGAAAATGAATTGAGTGCAAATATAGATATTCGTTTTTTATATATGTATTTATAAAATATATCTTTTAAAAAAGCCATGAAGAAAGTTTTGATTACTGATAGAGTTCATGACCATTTGATAAACACGTTATCGTCAAATGGTTTTCAGATTGATTATGTGCCTGATATTACTTATAAAGAATTCCTAGCTGTGGTATCTAATTATGCTGGATTGGTGATAAATAGTAAAATTAAAATGGACTCAAGCGCGATAGATAGAGCAAAAAAGCTTGAGTTTATTGCAAGACTAGGTTCTGGTCTTGATATTATTGATTTAGAATATGCCAAAGAAAGGTCAATCCGAGTGTATAGTTCGCCAGAGGGGAACAGAAATGCAGTTGCAGAGCATGCTGCGGGGATGCTCCTCGCTTTGTGTAACAATTTATTGAAAGCAGATCGTGAGGTTCGCGACTTGGAATGGAGAAGAGAAGAAAACAGAGGGATCGAATTATCAGGCAAGACCTTAGGAATCATTGGATTTGGCAATAATGGGGAAGCATTTGCGAAGAAATGGCAGAATTGGGACATGACAGTTTTGGCGTATGATAAGTATAAAAAGGGCTATGCGGATGACCTTCCATGGGTAGAGGAGACCAGCTTAGAAAAAATTCAAATGGAGGCAGATATTATAAGTTTGCATATTCCCTTGACGGAAGAGACTTTTCATCTTATTGATAAGGAATTTGTTGACAAATGCCAAAAATCTTTCATTTTGATAAATTGTTCACGAGGAAAAAATGTGTTAACAAAAGAAATCCTAGAATGCTTAGAATCAGGAAGAATTAGAGGAGCCTGTCTTGATGTATTTGAGAATGAAAAGCCTAAAAGCTATACAAAAGAGGAAGAAATCATGTATAAAAGACTATATAGCAGGAATAATGTCATTTTAAGTCCTCATATAGCTGGTTGGACTGACACTTCTTTTTATAAAATTGCTGCAGCATTAGCCTCAAAAATAGTCAGAAACTTGTAAAAATGTCGCCTGAGGGTGTCTCCATTCGGACTAGCATAAAGAGAAAAATTTTGCTGTAGTATCAATATTTATTAACATTGTCTGAGTTCTGTTTAACAGAATTGAATTATTTAGCTAAAAACAAAATATATGACCAGAAAGATTACGCTACTAGTAATTTTCATTTCGCTTTCTTGGGCGATTAGCGCGCAGACTTCCTTGCAAGGAAAAGTCAACGATGGTGAAAACGGAGAGCCAATTTTGTTCGGTACAATTGCTCTATACAAAAATGATGTATTAATAACAGGTACAGAAACAGATTTTGATGGGAATTACATATTTGGGGACATTGATCCTGGTACTTACGACATAGAGATCACTTATGTGGGTTATCAAACAACGCGAATAAACGGGATCTTGGTTAAGGCAGGTCAATCCAATAAAATGGATGCTGTTATATCGCAGGGAGTACTCATGGATGAAATTGTCATTAAGGACTATAAAGCGCCCTTGATAGACTTTGATAATACGAGTCAGGGCAAGACTATTACTGCGGAAAACATTCGCTCATTACCTACTAAGAATATAAATGCTATTGCGGCAACATCAGCAGGACTATCATCAGTAGATGGAGGAGCAATCTCTATTAGGGGTTCAAGAGCAAATGCAACTGATTATTATGTGGATGGTGTACGTGTGAGTAATACGAGTTCTATTCCACAATCTGAGATAGATCAGATGCAGGTGATAACAGGAGGATTGGAAGCAAAGTATGGTGATGTGACAGGAGGCATTATTTCAATTACGACAAAAGGGCCTTCAAGTAAGTTTACTGGAGGACTAGAGGTTGAAACATCAGAATTTCTAGATGCATATGGATATAAAGAGCTGAGTGGTAATGTGAGTGGACCCATTATAAAAGGATCAGAAGGTAAATCTATTTTAGGATTTAGAATTTCAGGAAGATATAGAAAGATAGAAGATAATAATCCTTCAGCGATTGGAGTATATCGTGCACCAGAGAGTTTGATAACAGACTTAGAAAACAATCCTACTACTTTTCTAGGTGGTACAGAATTACCTACGGGACAATTTAAGTATACAGAAGATGTAGGAGATCCTTTAGATGCGAGACCCAATAACGCGAATACGGATTTAAGTGGTACTGCAAAGATAGATGCAAGAATTACGGATAATATAGATATCACTTTAGGAGGTAACTTTTTCATAAGTGAGGATCTATTTACACCTTCTGCTGCTTGGTCTTTATTAAACTGGCAGAACAATCCTATAAGTTATAGAGAGGGGTACAAAGGAAACTTTAGATTTAGACATAAGTTAGGAAGGCAGTCTTTTGGAGGGGATCTTACTGATGAAGAGAAAGCAAATAGTAATTCGCTCATAAAAAATGCTTCTTATACAATACAATTAGGTTATGAAAAGAATTACGGGAGAAATGAAGATATAAGACAAACGGATCAATTATTTAACTATGGATACTATGGCTCACAAGGAAGGACTTGGATGCCCGTAATTTCAGATATCTCTGATACAACACTTTGGGATGGCCAAATTATATATGTTGGTAATGGAATTCCTACAGCCATGCAGGGTTACATTGATGTAGAGGAAGGAGAATTTGCTCCTAATCTAGATATTAATGGAACACTTGCAAGATATAATGAGATTAATGGGAGGTTAGATGATAACCTAGATGATGTTTGGGGATTGTATTCAAATGTGGGACAGGTTTATAATGTATTTTCAAAAAGTGAGACAGATATTCTTACGCTTAATGTGGTGAGTGGGTTTGATTTATTACCTGGAGGATCTGAAAGTGGTAGACACAGTATACAATTTGGGTTCTCGTGGGAGAATAGAACAAATAGAGCTTGGAGTATAAATCCAAGAGAGTTGTGGACGGCAGCCCGCCAGCTTGCAAATGCTGACCTTGTGGGGGTAAATACAGACCTAGTTTTAGATACAATAGGTGGACAGTATTTAGTCTATGCCCCTCAGTATGAAGCACCTGATGGAAATGAAAATTCATTTTACCAAAATGTAAGAACACTCACAAATTCAGGATTAGATGAGTATGTGAACATAGATGTTCTGGATCCTACTAGTTTAAGTCTAGATATGTTCTCAGCACCAGAGCTTAATAGTTTTCCCCAGCTTAACCTAAGCTATTATGGTTATGATTATTTAGGAAATAAGTTAGGTACTGATGTTACTTTTAATGACTTCTTTACTAGCAAAGATGGTAATAACATTCGGTCATTTGATGTAGCACCTTGGCAGCCTATTTATTGGTCAGGATTTATTCAGGACAAATTTACATACAAGGATATCATATTTAGATTAGGAGTACGTGCGGATTATTATGATGCTAACTCTAAGGTATTGAGAGATCCATATTCGCTTTATGAGGTTGAAACAGCATCTGAGTTTTTTGCTAATACTGGAGGTACGAAACCTCCAGCGGTAGGAGATGATTACAAAGTGTATTTAGCTGGAGAGGATTCAGAGACAGTCATAGGATATAGATTAGGAGATGATTGGTATTCGCCAAATGGGACACTTGTCAGTGGAGGGAATGTTCTTTTTGGAGGTGGTCTTGTTTATCCTTCTTATAAGGAAAAGGATGGAGACAAAAGAAATATCCAGTTAGGAGCGAATGCTGATGAAGCATTTAATATTGATAACTCTTTTAAGGATTATGACCCACAGTTAAATTTTATGCCTCGTTTATCATTCTCTTTTCCAATATCTGAAGATGCTGGTTTCTTTGCACATTATGACATACTTGTGCAGCGTCCACCATCAAATACGATTATGACGGCATTGGATTATTACTATTTCCAGGATGGAGATAGATTAAACCCTAACGGGGCTCCAGCGAATAATCCAGATCTAAAACCAGAGAAGACAGAGGATTGGGAAATGGGTTTCCACCAAAAGTTAACAAATTCATCAGCGTTAAAGATTTCAGCTTTTTACAAGGGGCTTGAAGATATGATACAGAGAAGATTTTATTTTAACCTACCAGCACCATTGAATAATTATGAGGCTTACGGAAATCTTGATTTTGGTACTGTGAAAGGATTTTCATTTACATATGATTTAAGAAGAACTGGGAATGTTGAATTATCTGCTTCTTACACATTACAGTTTGCAAATGCTACTGGATCAGATGCGAATTCATCGAGTGGACTAAGTAACAGAGGAATACAAAGAGAAGTTATTCCACTGTCTTATGATGAAAGACATAGGATTACTGCGAATGTTGATTATCGTTATGGAGGTGGTAAAAACTATAAAGGTCCAGTTGTTGGAGGTATGAACATATTTGCAGATGCAGGTTTAAATCTATTGCTTACTACTGTTTCTGGAAGACCTTATACTGCAAATTCTACAATAACAAGTCCATTGACTTCTGCAGGTATTGAGGGCGATATCAATGGTCCTCGCAGACCATGGACATTTAATGCAGATATGCGAATAGATAAGCGATTTAACATTAATCTTTCAGAAGGAGGAAGAGCATTAGGGATGAGTGTGTATTTCAGAGTAGAAAATGTATTTGACACAAGAAATGTAAGAGGAGTATATGCTGGTACTGGTGATCCGGATGATGATGGTTTTTTAGCTTCATCATTTGGCCAAGATCAGTTAGATCAGATCGCAACAGTAGGACAGGATGTAAGAAGTTACCTATCCTCATATCAGTGGAGAGTAGCTAGCCCTGGAAATTATTTCAGGCCAAGGAGAATGTATCTTGGGGCAATATTTGATTTTTAATTAGAATAATTCGAAAAAAAACAAAACTCATATTATGGGTAATCATAAATTAATTTTAAGTGTCCTCTTTTCTTTTTTTGTAAGTCTATCATGGGCTCACATTAATCCAGAAGCAAGAGGTAAGTCCAATTCGCAAAATCTAGAAGCGAATTATAGAGAGGACTGTTTAGAGCCACAGGCACAGATAGAAGTGGAGGTAAATAATGTAAGAGCGAGGCTTCTTACGGGAGGAGATGTATGGTGGGATGGTGATGGAATAGGTAGGTATGTAGTACCTAAGCCACCAGTGGGATCAGGAATTCCAGAAGTATCATCAATTTTTGCTGGTTCAGTTTGGATTGGTGGAAATGATCCATCGGGAGGTTTAAAAATGGCTGCCAATACCTATAGGATAAACAGTGGTGATTTTTCAACTGGTCCTTTGACAGAGGGTGGAACTACGACTTTAGATACTTGTAATAACTGGGATGTATTTTTTCAGGTAACAGGTGATGAGGTGCGTAGAGTATATTCAGATTTTGATAACCGAGCTGATCCAACGAAATTATTACCATTGGATTCTATTCCAGATAATGTGAAATACTGGCCAGGCTTAGGTAATCCTCATTTCTTTGACAAATATGAATTTGATTTACCAGAAGCCCAACAAGGACTTGGTTCATTTTGGGATGAAGATCAAGATGGTTTATATGATCCCCAAAAAGGTGATTTTCCTGTAATTGAAATTCGTGGTTGCTTTGATCAATTGATGAACAGAAAAGAAGCAATTGAGTATGTTCCTGATGAAATGACTTTTTGGATATATAACGATGCAGGTAGAACACACTTTGAAACTATGGGACGTGCCATACAGATGGAAGTACAAGTTCAAGCATTTGCATATGCTACGAATGATGAGATCAATAACATGACTTTTCAAAGATATAAGCTAATTAATAGAGCATCTGAGGATATCAGGGATTGTTATTTCGCTATGTGGGTTGATCCAGATTTAGGTTGTTATACGGATGATTATGTAGGATGTGATGTATCACGATCATTAGCATATACATATAATGAAGATGCGCTGGATGGCGAATCAGGAACAAATTGTCCAGGAGGAGTAGAAACGTATCAAGACAAAATTCCAATTATTGGAACAGATTATTTTAGAGGACCACTAGGACCAAAAAACAGATTTATTACACCAGGAGGAGATACAGTTTTAGTAAACCCGCCTGAAGGATCAGCAACTTTTGATACAATTGTAGAGTTGGGAATGTCCTCTTTTATGTATTTCAATAATCCTGGAAGTACACCAACACCACTACCGCAAACAGCAGATCCTACTCAAGATTTTGAATATTATAATTATATCAAAGGAACTTGGAGAGATGGTACTGCTGCTACTTTTGGAGGTACTGGATTTAATCTAATGTCTACAGATACAGTAAAATACATGTTTCCAGATGCACCAAATTTAGCTGGAGGATGGTCAATGTGCGAAGGAAATTTAGCAGCTGGAGACAGAAGAACCTTACAAGCTTCTGGGCCTTTCTTACTTATTCCTGGAGCAATAAATGAGTTGATTATTGGAGCGGTATGGGTACCAGATTTAGATTACCCATGTCCGGATATTTCAAGACTTCAGACTGCAGATGATCTTGCGCAAGCTTTATTTGACAACTGTTTTGATATTATAGATGGTCCAGATGCACCAGATGTTTGTGCTGTGGAACTAGATCAAGAAATTGTCTTGGTATTATCAAATGATCAACGATCAAATAATGCGTTTGAAGAATATACAGAGAACGATATTTTTGCTCCAGAAGAAGTCATGTTTCCAGAAAGAAATTACTTCTTTGAAGGATACAAAGTCTATCAATTGCAAAATCCAACAGTTACTTCACAAGAATATGGCGATCCAGATAAATCAAGAATTATTCGCACAGTTGATGTGAAGAATGGTGTGGACGAGGTATATAATTGGAAGCCATTAATAGTACCTGGGCAAACAGATCCTGTATGGATACCTGAACGTGTCGTACAATCACCTGATGAAGGAGTCGAGCATTCTTTCCAAATAACGCAGGACGCCTTTGGGGATAGGTTGATAAATCATACCAAATATTATTTTTCTGTCGTTGCCTATGGTCACAATCAATATGATCTCTTTGATCCTTCAACAGCATTAGGGCAAAGAACACCGTATTTAGAGGGAAGGAAGAATATTCAAGTATATACATTCATTCCAAGACCTATAGTTTATGATAGCCTACAAGCTAACTACGGGGATGGTGCAATTATCACTAGAATTCAAGGAGTAGGAGTAGGTGGAAATTTCGTGGATGTTGAGCCATCAGAGTATGATGAATTTTTATCTGCAGATTTTGATGGAAGAATTACCTATCAAGAAGGAGAAGGGCCTATTGAGATTAAAGTCTTTAACCCACTAGTTGTAAAAGAGGGATTATATAATTTAAAAGTAGTAGGAAACTTTAGTAGTGCAGAGTGTGCCTTAGATAAAGGGGCGACATGGTTGCTTACTGATCCGGAAGGAAACACAATAGCTTCTGAACAAACAATTGATGATTTAAATGAACAAATTCTGACAGATTATGGTTTCTCAATATCATTAGTGCAAACTGAGGATGTAGGAGCGACAGGAGAGGATGATAATGGTGGAATAGGGATGGAATTTGAATATGCTGAAGAATCATTACCATGGTTTGTAGGTATAACAGATAATGGAGTAGGACTCTTGCCTGAACAACTGAGTCAGCTCTCACCATTATTTAATTTCATGAAGACTGGTAATGGAGAAGTGGAAAATGAGCTTGACCCAAGTGAAGCATTTAGTAATTTCGGTACTGGTGAATTTTATCCATACTTTTTAACTTCATCCGCACCTCCAGGTCCAGGAATGGCACCTTATTATTTAACTCCTGCATTCAATCAGCAAGCTTTTGGGCGAACTTCTAATAGTTTTTCTCAATTAAATAATGTTGATGTCATATTTACGAGTGACAAGTCTAAGTGGAGTCGATGTGTTGTTATTGAAACTGCAAGTAAGTTTTATACAGACAATGGTTTGGAAACGACTGATAATGCGACAAGTTTTGATTTAAGGCAATCACCTTCTGTTGACCAGAATGGGAATTCATTGAATGATGGAACTGTAGGTTTAGGTTACTTTCCTGGTTATGCTGTAGATGTAGAAACGGGAGAACGTTTAAATATTTTCTTTGGAGAGAATTCTTATTTTGATGAAGATTACAAGGATCTCCAAGTACCTGCTGAATTCCGTGATGATGCCTTAGGGAATGATATGTTGTTTAACCCAGGTACTCAATTATTTAATAATAACCCAGACTTTACTGGCTTTACTCCTGATTTTATAACTGCTGGAGGAGGACACGTAATATATGTTACTAGACAGGTGTATGATGGGTGCCAAGAGATATATGATGTGTTAGAACCTGCTTTCAATTTAGGTGGAAAGATATCTACAATGAAGGCAATTACATGGACCTCTATGGCATTGACAAATCCAGAAGTGGACATGTTATCGTATGATCAAGGTTATATTCCTACTGATTTGACTGTCAAGCTAAGAGTAGATAATCCATATAGTTTACAGGAAGCGTTTGATTTTGGTGTTGACGGATGTGGAACGGTAGTAGAAGAAGAACTGCCAGAATATGAATTTGAAATTAGAGATGCAGCACCACTGGCTCTTACAGAGCAACAGAGAACGACTGTATTAGACAATGTAAATGTTGTTCCAAATCCATATTATGGATATTCTGCTTACGAGACTTCACAATTTACAACTACAGTAAAGATCACAAATTTACCAGATAATGCTGAAATTAACATTTTCAGTTTGGACGGAAAATTTGTGAAAAAATTCAATAGGTCTGAAATTCCACAGGTTAAAACGGGAAGTAATCCTGGTGTTAGAGAAAGCCAATCCAATCCAGATTTGGAATGGGATCTTAAAAACTTTAAAGGAATTCCCGTAGCAAGTGGTGTATATCTCATTCATATTGTTGCATCTGATTATGGAGAAGAAAGGACGATAAAATGGTTTGGTATCAATCGGAAATTTGATGCAACTGGTTTATAAAATAAATAAAATGCAGGCAGTATTTACTGCCTGCTTAAATGCCTAATAGGTATATTATGATGAAAAAATTACTATTCACATTTACTTTTATTATAGGGGCGATGGTCCTTTACTCTGGCAATCCTGATAGACAAGGGGAATCAGGAGCAGGAGAGCTATTATTTAATCCGTGGGCAAGAAGTGCTGGACTCCATACGATGAATACGTCATCAATTTCAGGAGTAGAAGCTATGCGTTTGAATGTAGCAGGTATAGGAAGGATAGAAGGGAAAGAACTGCTATTTGGAAACACGCGATTATATGAAGGGTCAACACTTGGCTTAAACTCAGGTGGCTTTGTTACCAAGGTTGGAGAAAATGGAGCTTTTGGCTTCAGTCTCTTAGCAGTTGATTTTGGCGAGAATACTGTCACTACGACGGATCAACCAGGCGGCACCGGAGCAACTTTCTCACCAGGATATTTTCATCTAGGTGTAGCATATGCACACACGTATGAGAATAAGATATCCGTTGGTGTATTATTTCGATCTATTTCAGAGTCATTGGCAGATGTAAGTGCATTAGGATTTGCGATAGATGCAGGAGTCCAGTATGTGTCTGGAGAAAATGACAATTTTAAATTAGGGATATCATTGAGAAATGTGGGTACACCCATGCAGTTTGGTGGTCCAGGTCTTTCTACTCAGGTTTCAGCACCAGAAGCGAATATCGATTATCCTATCACGGTTAGTCAGAGATCTGATGTCTTTGAACTTCCTTCTATGTTAAATGTTGGAATTTCTTATGATTTTTATATTAATGATAATGTCTATTTCAGAACCTTAGCAAACTTTACATCAAATGCATTTGCTAGAGATCAGATAGGAGGAGGAGCAGAAATCTTTCTTCTAGACAAATTTGCATTAAGAGGTTCCTATAAACACGAGATTAGCCAGACAGCTGGGACTGAAAACATCTATGATGGCCTATCAGGTGGAGTATCACTAGACATTCCGCTTCAAAAAGCTGGAGAGACGAAATTGGGCCTTGATTATGCATACAGAACAACGCGGCATTTTAGGGGAACACATAATCTTAGTCTCAGACTGAGTTTTTAATAAGAATTTTTTTATAATTTTATATAAAACGGGAACGTCTCTGTTACAGAGACGTTTTTGTCGTTTAATAAAATCAAACTAGTGTTATGGCAGAAATAAGTTATATGACCCAGGAAGGCTATGATAAAGTCATGGCAGAATTGGATTTATTAAAAACGGAGGGAAGACGAGAAGCAGCTGCAGCTATAGCTGAGGCCAGAGAAAAAGGAGACTTGTCTGAGAATGCGGAATATGATGCTGCTAAGGATGCCCAAGGCATGCTAGAAATGAAGATCAGTCAGATGGACAAAGCTTTAGCCAATGCACGTATCTTGGATTCAAGCGAATTGGATACAAGCAAAGTGACCGTCTTATGCAATGTAAGAATTAAGAATAAAAGCAACGGTAAGGAAGTAACCTACAAACTTACCTCAGAAACAGAAGCTGATATTAAGCAGAAAAAGATATCAGTAAACTCGCCTTTTGGCAAAGGACTCTTAGGGAAAGCTGTGGGAGAGATAGCTATCATTGAAACACCTAGAGGGAATTTGGAATTTGAAGTCATGCACATTTCAGTTTAATGGCCAGTCTATTTTCCAAAATTGTCAACGGAGAAATACCCTGCTATAAGATTGCTGAAGATGAGAACTATCTAGCTTTTTTGGATATTAATCCTGTAGCTAAAGGCCATACGCTTTGCATTCCCAAGAAGGAGGTAGATTATATTTTTGATCTAGATGATGAATCATTATCAGGTTTAAGCTTGTTTTCTAAACGGGTGGCAAAGGCAATACAGCATGTTATTCCATGTGAGAGAATAGGAGTCACAGTTATAGGATTAGAAGTTCCGCATGCTCATATCCATCTTATTCCTATAAACAACTTGCATGATATGAATTTTGAAAAGCCTAAATTAAAGATGGAATCCGGTGAACTATCAATGCTCGCTGATAAAATTGCAAAGCAGTTTTAGACGGACAAGCATCTTTTACCCTGCAACTCTGTCTGGGTTTTTACTAATAAAAGATTTCCAATTGCTCGAGCTTTTACCAGCGCTAGGTATTCCAAATTTAGATTGATGAAAATGTGTAATTGCAGTTGCGAGTGCATCTGAGGCATCAAGGGAAATTTCAGAAAGATCTTTATTAATCATAGATTGCACCATTGAGGCGACTTGTTCCTTGGATGCATTTCCATTTCCTGTGATGGATTGTTTAATCTTTTTAGGAGAATATTCTACGATGTTCAAACCCATTGTTATTCCTGCAGCAATAGAAACTCCTTGGGCTCTTCCTAGTTTCAACATGGATTGCACGTTCTTTCCATAGAAGGGAGATTCCACCGCCATTTGGGTAGGAAGGTAAGTTTCTATAATCTCTTGTAATTGTAGATATATCTCTTTCAGCTTGGTTTGGTGATCAGGGAATTTTTTTAGGTCAATGGTACCTACGCAAGAAAGACTGATTTCCTTGTTATTTATCTCAATCACAGCATATCCTAGTGCTATTGTCCCAGGATCTACTCCTAATATTTTATATCTAGAGTTCATTTCTTAATCTTAGAGTAAAATTAGCTTATTTAAAGGACACATTATTATTAATTATAATATAAGTTTGGCCTCAGACTATTATGTTGAAAAGCAATTTGAAGTATATCAATCTCATTATTAAGCTTTGTATAGCCATAATTCTAATCTTGGTTTTATACAAACAACTCAGCAATTACAATGCACAGGCTGACTTAAAACAAGAGTTACTTCGCAGTTGGAGCAATGGCAAGCTAATTTGGTTAGTTGCTTTTGTATTTCTTATGCCATTGAATTGGGCATTGGAAGCTAAAAAATGGAAATCCATATATGGAAAAATTTCTTTTCCAAAAGCATTCAAGACAATTTTAGCCGGAATAAGTTTAGCGATAATTACGCCTAACAGAGTAGGGGAATATGGGGGAAGGCTTTTGACCATTCCACCAGAAAAAAATTGGAAGTCTATTGTTGCAACGTTGGTTGGTAGTATAAGTCAAAATCTTGTAACAATATTTTTTGGAATAGTAGGCTTACTTTTCTTGTCAAACAGGCTGGATTTTTTGAACATATCTTTTGTTCCAATTATTATTACTGCGGTATTATTTTTCATTCTAGGACTCTATGTTTATTTCAATATCGATGTCCTTGCATTGATAGTTAAAAAGTTGGGTTTAAAAAAGTATTTAGTTCGCTTCAATAAATACTTTCAGGAAATTAGACAGATTAAAAAGAAGACATTACTTTTTGTAATTAGTGTTTCCTCTCTTAGATATATTCTTTATGCAAGTCAGTATTATTTTGTAATCAGATTCTTTAACATAGATGTAAGTACTTGGGCAGCAATGCAAGGGATAACGAGCATTTTATTAATTCAATCTAGCCTTCCTCTTCCGCCTTTTATGAGTATCCTTGCTAGGAGCGAAATTTCCTTATTAATATGGGGTCTTTTTGGGATAAATGAACTAATTATTCTTTGTATGACGTTTCTTATATGGAGCATCAATTTACTGTTTCCAGCGCTGCTAGGATATCTGGTAATTTTGAGAACTAATATAGTTGAGACCTTAGGATATGGCAAATAAGTTAATCGCGATTTCAGTATTAATTTTGTGTTCAATGGTAGGAAGATTTTACGTGTCTTCTGGTCCTGTTATGGATGTAAATATAGATCAAGTGGATGCTGAATGTATATTGCAAAACAACGTATTTGAGGCGGGAGAAAGCATTACTTATAAAGCATATTATAACTGGAAGTTTATCTGGATTCCAGCTGGAGAAGTTGTTTTTTCTGTTCAAGAAGAAGAAGAGTTTTATCATTTTGAGGTAGTGGGAAAAACGTATCCTTCTTACGATAGTTTTTTTAAGGTGGATGATCATTATTATAGTAAGGTAGATAAGGCCACATTACAACCTGTAAGTTTTAGGAGGAGAGTAGAGGAGGGAAATTATATACGCTATGATAGTATTTCTTTTGATAGGCAGAATAATTCTTTGAAAGAATTTATTGGAAAGTCAATTTCTAATACAAATGAATTGTCTTTTGATTCTCACGAATGCATGCAGGATTTAGTTTCCATTTTATACCACCTTAGAAACCGAAAAACAGCTGACCTTAAAAAGGGAGATAAGTTGCCACTAAAAATATTTTTTGACAAAGAGTTTTTCCAACCATCAATTACATTTGAAGGAAGAAAGGAAAAGAAAATAAAGGATCTGGGTACATTTAATGTTTTGCATATAAGGCCTGAGCTCATTGCGGGTGAGGTTTTTGATGAGGGTACATACATGGATGTATGGGTGAGTGATGATGAGAATCATATACCTCTTTTACTGGAGTCACCTGTCTCAATAGGGTCAGTCAAAGTAGTGTTGAAAGAGTATAAGGGACTAAAATATGCTTTGAAATAGTATTTAATAGTATCTCGGACGTTTGCCTCTCAAATATTTATATGGTTGATAGCCAATGCTTATTTATTTAAATTAGCGAAGGAGGACTAAAAAATCTTCCTTAAACACATATTATCTTCTAAAAATAAAAGATATTAGTTCATCGTTACGAACTATATGATCTGCGTAGTCGAATATTCTTGCTTTTAGTTAGATTATCATCCTAGCTTAACGCTACAATTGATACTTTAACACCCTTAAAGCTCTTATTTTTCGGCTATGCTTTTCTCACTCTTGCAGTTCCTGTATATATTCCCCATATTCTTACCATGTTCAGCTTAAATAGTATATTTTTAGTTAAAATCTACAAGCTAAATGGACCAACAAGCACTCGAAAGCCAAGAACAATTATGGGGGCATCCTAAAGGATTATATGTACTCTTCATGACAGAAATGTGGGAGCGTTTTTCCTATTATGGAATGAGAGGTTTACTAACCATATATATGGCTGCTGAGTTATCTGATGCAAGAGGTGCTGGTCTGGGATGGACAGATGCTGAATCTTTGAAATTATATGGATGGTATACAATGTTAGTGTATGTCATGTCTATTCCTGGAGGTTTGATAGCGGATAAACTTATTGGTCAGAAGAAGTCAGTTTTAATAGGAGCAATCATACTTGTAGCGGGACATGGTGTTTTAGCCATTGATGCAACATGGGCTTTTTTCACTGGTTTGATTCTGGTTATTTTAGGAGTAGGTATGCTCAAGCCTAATATTTCAACTATGGTAGGTGGCTTGTACAGTAAAAATGATATTAGACGTGACAAGGGCTTTAGTATTTTTTACATAGGAATTAATCTAGGATCTTTGATAGCTACTACGGTGGTTGGTTTAGTTGTGTTAAAGTGGGGATGGCATGCAGGCTTTGGACTAGCAGGAATTGGAATGGCTCTTGGCCTTATTGTTTATATCTATGGTCAAAAATATTTGACACATGTTGGAAATAAAACGAATGAGGTTGAAATGAAAGATCAAGTAAAGCTAACTCAGTTATTTTCTGAATTAGTGGGATCACCGGTGCCATTGGCAATTGTTACAGGCTTGATAGCTGCGTCGATTTATTTTGGAGGATTCGTGATGACCGGTATTGATCATTGGGGCTATGCGATTTTATTTGTGTTTTTATCCTTTGTGGTAGGAATGCTAATGATGATTTATAAAAATTTGCGTTCACAGATTGAAAAAGACAGATTTCTAGTTGTTTTACTTTCATTTTTTCTTGTTATAGTTTTCTGGGGTGCATTTGAGCAAGCAGGAGGATTGATGAATCTTTATGCAGAAGACAAAACAGATAGAATGTTATTGGGATGGCAGGTTCCTACAATTTGGTTCCAAAGTCTAAATGCTGGATTTATTATTTTGTTTGCTGTCATGGTAGCTAATTTCTGGGCAAATAGAAAAATGAAGAGTAAAGAAGCCTCATCCTTGTTTAAGATGGCAACAGGAACAATCATCATGGGATTAGGATTTGTGTTTATGGTTTTTGCAGTTAGAGATCATCAAGCCAATGGGAGTTCAGCAATGTACTGGTTAGTGCTTGCATACTTCTTTCATACAATAGGCGAACTGTGTTCATCTCCTGTGTCATTATCTTTTGTAACCAAGCTTGCGCCAGTTAGATATGCATCTTTAATGATGGGACTTTATTTTGCGTCAACAGGTTTAGGAAATAAGGTTGCTGGACTTATTGGAGAAAACGCCAGTCACTTTGGTGATTATACCATATTTGCAGGTATAGTAGTATTCACGGTAATATTTGGCTTAGGAGTAATAGCACTTTTAAAGCCCTTAAAAAGGCTTACGCATGGTGCAGAAGATAAGGAAGGTTCAACAGATGATGAGGCAGAAGGATTTGAATTAGCTTAGATTTTAAAACAATAACGACATAAAAAAACTAGACTATGAATTTCGGATTATGGTTAATGATCATTGGGACAATATTTGTAATCTTTTGGATTCCTTTTGTTGTCCTTTCACAAAAGAAGATTCACCCAAAGGCATTGTTTACACTTTTCTTTGCTGAATTGTGGGAGCGCTTTTCATTTTATGGAATGCGTGCATTATTAATGCTCTATATGACTAAGGTATTATTTGAAAACCTGGGAGATGGAGCTGATGCCAGAGCGTATGGGATATATGGAGCGTATGGTGCATTAGTTTATGGAATGCCAGTGATAGGTGGTCTTATTGCAGATAAGTTGTTTGGCTTTAAAAAAGCGATCATATTAGGAGGAGTGCTGATGGCGTTAGGACATTTTGTTTTGGGTCTTGAGGGCTTAATGTTTGAAGGCAACTTTAATATATTCTTTATTTCTCTTGCCTTGATTATAGTAGGTAATGGATTTTTTAAACCTAATATTTCTTCATTTTTAGGAAAGTTTTACGAACTGAATGATCCAAGAAAGGATGGTGCATTTACCATATTCTATATGGGTGTTAACATAGGAGCATTCTTAGCTCCGTTATGGTGTGGTTATCTAGGGGAGACATTTGGTTGGCATTATGGTTTTGGATTAGCAGGTATAGGAATGCTTGTAGGGATTTTTGTGTTCTTGCGTAATAGTGATCAATTTGGAGATGAAGGCAAGCCACCAAGTGAGGAAAGATTAAAAGCTGCATCCATGTTAGGCATTTCAAATGAATGGTTAGTAATACTTGGAGTTCTTATAGCAATTCCATTAATGGCCTTTCTATTAAATAGCAATGAAATTGTAACAGTAGCCTTACCGATTCTAATTGCTGGTGTTATAGGTTATATACTTTGGTATTCGTTTAAACTTATTGGACAGGGAGATAAGGTAGGTGGTCAAAGATTATGGGTCGTTGTAGTCTTGTTTTTCTTTCATGCGCTTTTCTGGGCTCTGTTTGAACAGGCGGGTGGCTCACTCATGCTATTTGCTGATAGGAATGTAGACCGTATGGGTATACCCACCTCCATGTTTGCAAGTTTAAATCCACTCTATATTATGTTACTAGCGCCAGTTTTTTCCTCTATGTGGCTCAGTCTCAATAAAAAGGATAAAGAGCCTAGCACACCTATGAAATTCTTCTGGGGTCTTGCTCAGCTTGCAATAGGATATGCAATGATAGTATTAGGTGCTAAGTTATTTGGAGGAAGTGGAATGGTGCCAGTTGTATTTTTATTCTTAATGTATCTTTTCCATACTACAGGTGAATTAAGTTTGTCTCCAGTAGGTTTATCTATGGTCACAAAACTGTCACCTCCAAAGATTGTAGGATTTGTAATGGGGGCGTGGTTCTTATCTATATCTCTTGCCCATGAAATTGCAGGGCAGTTAGGGAAACTAGCAGCAGCTCCTAAGGAAGGTGGAGATTTAGTAGACTCTATGAATAGTTTTGTATCTGTTTATTTAAACTGGGGAGTTATGGTAGTGGGTGCGGCAGCGCTTGTGCTCTTGCTTTTAGTTCCAACGTTAAAGAAGTGGATGCATGGTATTCATTAATTGTTTTTGGATAAAGTAGAAATTACTCTCTAAGTTTTAAAAGAAATCTTTCTAGCTGTCTTCTATGTCTTAATACATGGACGATGGCATGTTCGTAGAGTTGTTCAACATCATAAAGTTGACCCCATGCGACTTTTAATTTCTTAGAGGCATCATTCTCTTCTAGTGCAAGGTCTGGGTAGTCTTCAAAAAGCTTGACATTCATTTGGAACATTTTATCTAGTTCCTTGCTGTATTCTTGAATGGTCTCAAATTTTTCTCTTTTAAAGAACACAATATCTTCGCCTAAGTGTTTTCTTATTTCCTGGACATAGAGCACTCCTGCCCTTACCGTATGTGTAAGAACAGATTGGATAGATACACAATCTGAATTGCTTGTGTGAGGGTCTACTATAATAGTCAGGTCTTTATCTGGAATCGTGCTGATTAGCTGCTGAAGTTCTTGAACAGCTTTCTCGTATTCGTCTAACAAGGCACCTACAGCGCCTGAATCTCTATAAGAGTCCATAATGTATTAATTGTGATTTTAAATCAATTTATCAGGCTATAATTGGTCTTCGATCGTTTTAGTAATCTTAGTAACTACCTCACCGGTATGAGCGGTAGTTTTATTTTCAATGAGCATGATTTTACATTCTTCTGTTGAAGATACCCTGTGATTCACTCCTTTTTTTACTATAAAAAGATCTCCTTTTTTCATAATAAAACTTTCCTGCTGCTCTACTTCAAATAGGAGTTCGCCTTCAATGATATAGAAGAGTTCATCCTCGTCTTTATGATTATGCCATGGAATTTCATTGCCTTTAATAAGTGCAACTTTGACATATACATCATTTATTTCTCCTATCACTTTTGGGGAAAAGTATTCAGTTATTCCTGCAAATTGCTCCTTAAGATTCATAGTAGTTGTTTTGTATTCAGGGAATTAAAAATACAATTTTTTTAGAATGAAATTAAACCACATATTTAAAAGTGTAATTTAATTGAGTAGCATGACAACAGCACCAATTGCAGTCATAAGTAAAATGAAGTATCGAAATTGGTTTTCGTTAAACTTAGATACCAGTTTTAAGCCTACAAAAAACCCAAGTAAGACTGCAGGGAATAAATAAAGATTAATAGTTAATGACTCCGTATTAATTGTTTTCCAACTAAATATATGAAATGGAAGTTTGAAGATGTTTATGATAAAAAAGAGCCAAGCTGCAGTTCCAATGAATTCATTTTTAGGAATACGCATTGCTAAGAAGAAGATGTTAGCAAATGCACCTGCTAGGTTTCCTATCATTGTTGTGAATCCAGCTGTAAACCCCATACTTCCAGCGAACCAGAATTTATCTGATACATTTGATTTATCGTGTTTTTCCCAAAACAACATAACAGCAACACTTATTAGAATAATTGTAGCCATAAAGTTTTGAAAAAGTTCTTCTGACATATACTTGCCTACAAAAGAAGCGACCACCACGCCTAACATCATGACGGGAAGAAAACTTTTTAAATATTTCCAACGAACGTATCTATTATAATACATCACGGCAAGTATGTCGCCTAATATTAGTAAGGGAACCACAATACCAGTAGATAGTTTTGCACCATACGATAAAGCCAAGATTGTCACAGAAATAATCCCTATTCCTTTTAGACCAGCCTTTGACATACCAATAATACAAGCACCTAGGAAGGGTAGGATATAGCTCATTGGGAGTAAAGGTAAAACTTCATATAGTGCGATTCAAATACCTAGGAATTTATTAAAATATAGTAAATTCTATATTTCGTATTTAATGCCAAAGGCAAGCCATCTACCTGGTAGTGCTGCTCCCAGAATGTCTTGGTTCTTTTGATCTAATATATTAAAAGCTTTGAATTGGAATTGGATATTTGATAAAGGTGAATAGTATGTTTTTATATCCCAAGAATTAAACGTTGAATTTACTACCTGTCCTAAAGATTCTGATAGTTTCTCATCTCTTAGTTTCCAAAGTGTAGAAACGCTAACTCCATAGTGCTCTGAGTTTAGAAAGGCATTGGCACTTAATAAATGTTTAGCATGGTTTGAAATATAAACGGAAATAGTTTCTTGATCATTACTAGTATTTAAATAAGTGTAGCCTAAACTTCCTTCTATTTGGATCCCACTATTCTTAATAAATTTATTCCATATTTCAATTTCTAATCCATGCGTCGATACTGCGGTAATATTTTGTGCATAGAAATAATTTTCTCCGGGTTGCAGATTTTGATTGTTTTCAATTTCACTTGCATTCGTAGAAACGTAATCAATTAAGTTGCTGGACTGTCTTGCAAAGAATGTGCTGCGAAGACTTAAATGTTTATTTGGATTGTAATCGATACCAATCTCTTCTGAAAAAGCCTCCTCAGCTTTAAGATTGGGATTCCCTAGACTTCGTCCTGGTGTTAAGTTATTAAGGTTAAAAGATACATAACGTTCTGTATAATCTGCACCTCGAATGCTTTTACCCACAGATGCCCTGTATGTAAGATGTTTTTTCGTAATTGAAGCGTTCAGCTGAGGTGTGAATGCCAGGTCATAATTTTCATCATAATCTACTCTTCCACTAGCGTTAAGATTTACATTGGATTTAGGAATAAAATTTAGCATAAGAAATACAGCAGAATGCAGATCATCATGATCTCCTCTGTCCGTGCTTGCAATTTTTCTTTTATCTAGTTGAGCGCCTATGTTTAGGATTAGCTTATCATTGAAGCTCTGCATATGGTTAATCTGTCCATTAATGAAGTGTGTTGTGTGAGAATTTGTGGATGCAAAATCAGGACTGAAAATAAATTCATCTGTTCCTCTACGATGTGCAATTTTCAAATGTGTAGAATTATTTGAACCTATTCTGTTTAATTGAATTTGGTTGAAGGTATTTGTTGTTTTTTCTTTTGATTTATCAAATATGCTGTTAGTGTAAAAGTAGCGTGCGCTGAAATCTCTTTTGTCATAGGATGTTCTGGCTTCAAGACTATAAGATTGATTTAGTTTTATCCCTGCAGAGAGCCCCAATGTTTGATTATTAAAGTAGTTATTATAACTATCTAATAGATTTCCCTTTATTCTGACTGAATCTATTTCTTCGCCGTCACTCTTTGTAATATTTATTCCAGCATTAAAGAAATAATTTTCCTTTTGGATAAGGATATTATTATTTGTTGAGAGAAGAGAATTTGAACCAAAGTCTATTTCTCCAGAGCTTGTCTTTTTCTCAATGCCTGGCGCACTATATGTTTTTGTAATAATATTTATTACACCTCCTACAGCGTCTGAGCCATAAATTGCAGAAGCGGCACCATGTAATATTTCAATCCTTTCTATTTCTCCAGGACTCACAGGAATGTAACTACTGAAATGTCCAGTTAATGGGTCATTGAGCTTCATGCCATTTACCAATACAAGCACCTGCGGAAAGGTACTACCTCGCATGCTAATATCCGCTTGTGCACCAAAACGATTTCTTGTCTGCATTTCTATGCCAGGAAATTTTTGTATTAAATCATCCAAGGATGTAAATGAGGAATTCTTTAAAGCATCATTACTTATTATAGAAATGTTTCTTCCAGCCTCTTTTGTTTTCAATGGAATTAAGGTAGTTCTCAACTCAATTGTATCTAAAGAGTACTGTGCAGAAATTGCGATTGAAATATATAGAAAGGCAAGAGTTGTAATTGTCCGGAGTCTTTGATTGAATTGCATTTGTTTAATTTTCAGGGCGAATATAATTTTCATTTGAAAACTCCAAAAGTTAGGATGGAAGTATATTTTCAGCTTTGAATAATAAACATGGATTACAATTTGGACAAGTAGTTCATATTGACTATTTGAGTATTTAATTTACTTGCGGTTAATAAAAAAAGCCAAGACATAAACTTTTAATTGTGTGTCTTGGCTTTTTATAGAAATGCAACAGAGCGTTGCAGCTTTTATATTATCGCTGTATTAGTATTTGTTTTTTAGAATAAAATCCTTTTCCTACAATCTCAATAAAATAAGATCCTGGGATAAATTCTGAGACATCTAGCTTAGAACAGTTATTGTAATTTGTGTTGTTATACATTTCTTGGCCTAGAGAATTAAACATTTTTAAGGTAAGAATTGAATTACAATCCTGCTCAGGGATTTCAATTATTACTGATTTATTAGCAGGATTAGGAGTGATACTCATTTCTAATAATGGAAGATCATAGGTATTTGAAACTTCACCTGGCGAAAGTGAAAGCAAAGAATTGGTTTCTCTATTCGTTACCCAAACATTTCCATCTGGTCCTACTTTTATTCCTGTAATTCCAGGATTGCCCGCAGATATTGAACCAAGTTCTTCATAGTTATTTTCAATATCATATACCAGAATATTGCCGGTGTTGTATATTCCTACTAAAAGATAGTTCTCAAATATTTCTATACCGCAAGGGAAATTTGAATCATATTCAATAATTGTTTCATGTGTAAATCCAGTCATCAGAGAATGTTCAGCAAGTGGTTCATTAATCTCGCCAAGAGTCTGTGACCCTGTCGCAGAATTAATATCTAGTTTCATTACTCTTCTATTTCCATTGTCTACAAAATATAACCAGCCAGTTTCCTTGTTTAATATCATGTGGCTTGGAATACCACCGGTTGCATTTATTCCTATATCACTATATCTTCTTACTATGGCGTCAGAATGATCGTCGTTACCTGGTCCGTGATCTGAAACAAAATCGTATCTGACAATATCTTTATGATAATTGTCATATATCCAGAATGTATTGTCTACTTCATGAGCGATTCCCATAGAATACGGACTGCCATGTAGCATGTCTAAATGACTACCGTTGCCCCCTGAAGGTTGGGCATAAATTGAAGGATCGCTTGACCAAAGCGCTGGGCCAGTAAATGTTCCTCCGCTATGGTTTGCATCTAGTACTCCTGGAGAGTTGGCAAAATTAAAGTTATCATCACTAAATGCGATTCCTGTAGGCAATGACATAAAGTGCCATGAGTTACCATCTACTTTATGTTCAAAACTTCTGTCATCAGTAGTTGCGTCCGCTATTGTAAGTGTACTTCCTCCTTCTGACTCAGTTCTTTCATTTATTACCCATAATTCATTCTTCCCCAGGACAGGAAAGAAATCAAGATCTGTAGGTTTGTTTAGAATATTCGTTCCAGATGCTATTTCTGTTACATCCGTAGGTGCACTCAGAAATTCCGCCATTTTATTTGGTACAACAACATCTCCAAAAATTTCAGTACTTATAGAAAAACTGTTGTTTGTTAGGATGTCATCTTGTCCATCATTTACAGATATAATTCTTACTTCGATATCAAATATCCCTTCAGCACTAGGGATCCAATCATTAGTAAAATCAAATGTTACAGTTGAAAAAGGGACAACTTCCAAATCGGTAAAGATTTCCATATCTTCTTGAACGCCGTTAACAAAGTATGCGATTTCCATCGTATTTATTTCTGTTGCTCCTTGATTCGTTATAGCGCCACTTATTGGGAAAGGTTTATTGACCTGTCCAAAAACGCTAGGCTTTACATAGTACATTTGTAGATCAAGATTTGGAGGTACTTCAACGCTCACATTATCAATACCAAAACCATATAGCCACCCGCCTTGATCTTCATATCTAAAGCCAATGTAAACTGTTTTATTTTGGTAAGCAGATAAATCTATAATGTGTTGGTCCCAAAATCCATGTCCATGCACATCTTCTAATAATTCCCAGTTGACTAAATCCTCAGAAATCTCGATATTTCCATTTTCTCGCACACCTTGGTATTCACTATTTCCATAAAAGATATCCGATTTTAAAACATAAGTGTTTGTTCCACTTAAGTCAATAGGAGGTGTTATAAATAGATCCGAAGATTTGTCGCAATTACAAGCATCATCGTTTGTTACTGCAATATTTGTACTTCCATTAGTAGCTATTCCGAAACCTTGACTTGATAATGCACTTGCTACTCCTACTCTCCATCCACCATCAGTTGCAAGAGTTTGGTTCTGCCATCCTGTTGGGACTGTCCCACTTTCAAAATCTTCAGAGAAAATTACTTGTGCATCAGCAAGGAGATAAAAAAAGCAAAATATGGGAATGAGAGTTAATATTTTTTTCATTGTCTAATGAGTTTATCGATTTTCAAATATATAGTATTGATAAGGTAAAGATCTTCAAAAGGCAGCTTGTTTGATGAGCAATTATACAGTAATTATGACAGCCCTCAGTTTGCCATTAAAGGCTACTAAGTTCCATTTTTTTTACGTTTTATTTTAGCAATTAACAAATAGCTCAAATAATTGTCCGCTATGAGATACTACTTTGCAGCAGCAACGAAATCATTTAACTGTGTAAGTGGAGAATTTCCACTGTTTAGTGGTAAGAAATGGTCGTTAACAGCAATAGGAATTGCTGTCTCTAATACTATCTAGATGCTTTTTTAGCCTTTTTTTCAGCTCTTTTCTCTTTGATAGTCTTTGTAGCCTCTTTTTTAGCGGCTTTTTGCATATTTTTTCCTTTTGCCATAACAGTATTATTTAAACATAAATATAAAGGCTATAATTAATATTACTAAATTCTTATCCGACTAATTCGCCTTTATACATAGCTAATCTTGCTTCTTTAATTGTTGCATCAGCCAGATATTCATCTAACGTTTTAAGCCTGTCAATAATTCCGCTAGGGGTAAGTTCAATTATTCTATTTGCTACAGTTTGCGTAAAATGGTGGTCATGTGTAGTAAAAAGTATAGTCCCTGTAAATCCCATAAGAGAATTGTTAAAGGCTGTAATGCTTTCAAGATCAAGGTGATTTGTAGGTTCATCCAACATCAAGAAATTAGCTTGTTTCATCATCATTTTTGAAATCATGCAGCGCACTTTTTCACCACCTGATAATACATTGGACATTTTAAAAACTTCCTCTCCGCCAAATAACATTTTTCCTAAAAATCCTCTTATATATTGATCTTCTTTATTGTCTGAATATTGTTTGAGCCAATCCATAAGGTTTTCAGGATCATCACTGAAAAAAGATTCGTTTTCTATAGGTAAATATGCTGTTGTAATCGTCTGGCCAAAATCAAAACTTCCACTGTCAGCCTTCAGTTCGTTATTTAATATCTGATAGAATGCGGTTGTGGCTAATCCGTTTTTGGAGAGAATTGCTATTTTATCTCCTTTATTTATACTGAAATCTACATCCTTAAGAAGTGGAACACCATCAACAGAATAATTTATTTTATTGACTTTAAGAATTTGATCACCTGCTTCTCGTTCTTGCGAGAAGATGATTCCTGGATATTTTCTTGAAGAAGGTTTAATATCTTCTAAGGTGAGTTTTTCCAGCATCTTCTTACGGGAAGTCGCCTGTTTTGATTTAGAAGCATTTGCGCTAAATCTATCTATAAAGGCTTGCATTTCTTGACGTTTATCTTCAGTCTTTTTGTTTTGTGCAAGCTTTTGTTTTAATGCGAGTTGGGAAGACTCATACCAGAACGTGTAATTACCTGAGTACGTATTAATTTTTGCAAAGTCAATGTCCACTATGTGCGTACATACGGTATCCAAAAAGTGTCTATCATGCGATACGACAATAACCGTGTTTTTAAAGTCTAAAAGAAAATCTTCTAACCAACCAACAGTTTCAATATCTAAATCATTTGTAGGCTCATCTAAGACGAGGATATCTGGGTCACCAAACAACGCTTGTGCTAAAAGTACTCTTACTTTTTGTGTACCGTTTAACTCCTTTAGAAGCTTAGTGTGATGTTCTTCTGAAATACCTATACCACTTAGAAGGGCTGCAGCATTTGGTTCAGCGGACCATCCATCCATTTCTGCAAACTTTTCTTCTAATTCTGAAGCTTTAATCCCATCTTCTTCACTGAAATCTGGTTTAGCATAAATAGCGTCTTTTTCTTGCATCAATGCCCATAACGTGGAATGTCCCATAAGAACTGTGTCTAGGACCTTGACCTCGTCAAATTCAAAGTGGTCCTGTTGAAGAACAGCCATACGTTTTCCAGGTTCTATAGTGATAGACCCTTTCGTAGCTTCTTTAGCTCCTGATATAATTTTTAAGAAGGTAGATTTACCAGAACCATTTGCACCAATGACACCATAGCAATTGCTAGGTCCAAAGAAGACGTTTGCATCATCAAAAAGCACACGTTTTCCAAATTGGTGTGTGAGATCAGTTACTGTAAGCATAAGTTAATCGAATTAGCTGCAAATGTAATCAAACTAAGTCTAAATTGAACATTTTACCCTCTTTTGAAAGAGCAAAAATCATTCATAAATGCTTCTTAGTTTGAATACAAATTGCAATTATATAGAAGTCGAATATCAGTTAGAAGAATTCACATTGCGTGAAATCCCTTCATGATCATTTCGTAAATATTCGTGTCAGGTAATTTTGACTAATAGAGCAACAGGTCCTTTTGGGCCAGAACCTAATTCAAAAGTAACTCTATCGTTTTCGCGGATATCTCCAGTTATATTTTCAATATGAACAAAGATGCTATCTCCATTCGCTTTATCAGATATAAAGCCGTAACCCTTTTCGTGATTAAAGAATTTTACTATACCATTTCGTGTTCTGTCCACCTCAGGTAAATCTTCTTTTTTAGGAGTAGAGATTTCTATATCCTCAAGTTTATAGACTTTCTTTTTCTTGGTAGGATCTGGTGGTTCGGTTGTAAGATTGCCTTCGTCATCTAAGTACATAAATTCTTCGGGTTTATTTCCGTCGACTTTACGCTGAGCTTTCATTTCTGCTTTGTCTTTTTTTCTTTTTTGCCTTTTCTTTTCTCTTTCTTTTTTATTAAAACTGTCTGCCATAAATTGGTTTAAAATGTTAAAAATATTGCTGCAAAATAAATTTTGCAACACTTTGAACATTCAAGATAGCTTTTATCGAGTATAACTATCCCTTTAACTGCTAAATATTTTGAATGCATCTTAACAAAACAACGCAATAGAATGCAATAGCGTTCCCTTATTAAGCGAACAATATTCGTAAAAAGTCAAATCATTGGATTTTCACTTGGAGATGTGTATTAGAAAATTTGTCTAATTATATGTATTTGCCATTTATATTAGTAAATCTCTAAGTAGGTCTTGGACATATTGCCATTAGAAATTAAAATTAGATAAACTAAAGTAGCTAATGGAATTGCTGAATCATAATGAAGATATTATTACATTGCTAAATGCATTTGATTCATAAAATTGAACAAGAACTTGAAAAGTAAAGAATTTATATTTTCTCATTTACATAGACAAAAGCGACTCAGTGAGGCAATGGAAACTGAATTTGATCTAATAGTCATTGGAGGAGGGATAACAGGTGCTGGAATATTGTTAGATGCAGTTTTGCGTGGGATGAACGTGTTGCTAGTTGAAAAGAACGATTTTGCATCTGGAACAAGTAGTAAGTCCACAAAGTTAATTCATGGAGGTTTACGATATCTCAAACAATTTGAATTTGGACTTGTGCGAGATTCTGGGACTGAGCGAGCAGTTGTGCATCAAAATGCCTGTCATCTAGTGCATCCTGAAAGAATGTTATTGCCAATAGTGCAAGAAGGTACTTTTGGTAAGTTTTCAGCAAGTTTGGCAATTGCGTTTTATGATAGATTAGCGAGTGTTAAGAAGGAGCAAAGGAAGAAGTCTTTATCAAAAGCAGAAACTTTGAAGATGGAACCTCATCTGAATGCAAAAGCTCTAAAATCTGGAATAGTATATTCTGAATACAGAACGGACGATGCAAGACTTACTATTGAAATTATTAAAGCAGGGATAAGAAATTCTGCCTCTGCGTTCAGTTACATGGAAGTGGAGGATTTTTCAAAAGGGGAGAGTGGGATTCATGAAGTAATATGTATTGATAAAATAAGTGATTCAACGTGTGTTTTTAGAGCTAGGGCAGTTGTGAGTGCTGCTGGTCCTTGGGTAGATGAGGTCAGAAAGCTAGATAGTGCAAGAAGGCAAACAAGTCTATATTTAACAAAAGGGGTACATCTTGTATTTGATAGGGTGGATTTCCCAGTAAATAATGCAATTTATTTTGATGCTTTTGATGGAAGAATGTTATTTGCTATCCCGAGGCGAGAAAGTGTGTATGTGGGTACAACGGATAGTCCTTATAATTCTGATTTAGATGAAATAGAATGTTCTATTTCAGATGCTGAATATATTCTGAATGCAGTAAATAATTATTTCAATATTCCTCAACTGGGTATAGAACATGTGAAGTCTAGCTGGGCAGGATTGCGGCCATTAATTCAGCAAAAAGGGAAGGGGCCTACAGAACTTTCAAGAAAGGATGAAATATTTTATTCTGACTCAGGCCTGATTTCGATTGCTGGAGGTAAGTTGACAGGATATAGAACAATGGCAAAACGAGTGGTAGACATTGTGAATAAAAAATTGGGTTCAAGTTATGGGGAATGTAGTACCAAAGAATATAAGATTCATGAACATCCTTTTAATACGTATCAAGCGTATGTTGATTGGACAGCAAGAATCTGTGAGGACTACAAAGAAAGATTTGCTCTAAAGGATATCAGGGAGCTTTGTGATAATTTTGGTAAGGATAGTCTTTTGATTTTAGATCAATGCATATCTACTAAGAAGAATGATCTTATTCTAAGCCAACTAGATTATTGTCTTGAATACGAATCTGTTTTTCATCCTTTGGATTTTCTAGAGAGACGTACAGGATGGTTGTATTTTAATATTGAAAAAGTTAGAAGAAACTTTCAAGCCGTAATCGAGCGTTTAAATACTCACTTTGGTTGGTCAACTGAATTAAAGGAAAAAATGTTATTTGATTGCCAAAGAGCACTTAAGATGCATAGTCTTGGGGGTGCAGAATGAAAGGGCCTTTCCTTTATTTGTCAATAGTCAAGCAGCTAGCATTTTAAGTATTGTTATTTTTTTTCTCCAGCTCCTCAATCTCTTTTAAAACTTCTTGCGCTTCTGCATATTTTGCATCACTCTGTGTCCGATTGGACGTAGAAAGTGTATACGCTTCTTTTAGCAATTTGTCATGCTTTTGGTTGAGAATATCAATTGGACTTTTCTTTTTGAACAAATTAAACATATGCTTTAGTTTTAATCTTAATAGTACTAACTCTTATTAAGCAGAAT
Source organism: uncultured Saprospiraceae bacterium (assembly GCA_937967615.1). Classification (GTDB taxonomy): domain Bacteria; phylum Bacteroidota; class Bacteroidia; order Chitinophagales; family Saprospiraceae; genus CALCMJ01. The sequence goes on along the minus strand of CALCMJ010000020.1, from coordinate 1,117 downwards.
TGTTCTGAAGAAATGTTGATAATAGAAAAGAACTCTCTTTTTGTAAATTAGGTTAAGAGTTTTTCAAAACAGACGCTATTTTCTAATCCCTCATACTGCCCATAATTTTCTCTGATCTTATAAGCGTTTTTAGCGTAGAGGATTAAGGCTTCTTCTTGCCTTTTCCCAGTCTCAAGAATAGCTTTGTGATAACAGAGTTCTATTGCCCAATTTTCTAATTCTAAGAGCAATTTGCTAGCTATTCCTTTTCCGCGTTCGCCTGGGACTACAAACATGCGTTTGACTTCAACAATATCTTTTTTGAATTCTTTTATTGCACCGCAGGCCACGGGTTTTGAACCCATGTAAGCCACGATGGCATATTTAATAGAATCTATCTTGTTGTATTGGTCATAAAAGGCGTGTTCTTCTCCATCCGTGATGCGCAGATAAGCATCAAGCTGTGAGACAAGCAGAATAAAGTCTGCGTTTTTAGAGTCTGTTCTTAAAATAGTGAGCATTCAGTAATTGTCTGTAAAGTGTTCTTTCCGTTTGGGTTTAGAAAATTTATCCTTGTTGTATTCGTTGGATTTCCCTTTTGGGATTGATAGAGAATTCCATTTTTCGTCTTGGGTCATTTTTCCAATGAATACAATTTGCCCTACATGATAAGCATAATGGGCAAGCTGTCTATTAATTGCTTCAGTGACGGTATGTCCCATGTTGCGGATGTAAACTTCTTTTTCAAGATCATCAGGGGTAAGACTTGTAAGTGCATTAAAAACACAATCCCAGCCTTCGTTCCATTTAAGAAGAAGAGCTTCTTTTGTTTTTATAAGGTCTTCAAATTCTTCATCTCTTTTTCTCCATGTTTTCTCTCCATCTGTTTTCATAAAATCTGTCCACCTGGAAAGCATGTTTCCGTTTAGATGATTTACAAGAATAGCTATGCTATTCGAATTTGGATTTACTTGCCAGAAAAGTTTCTCATCAGAAATCTGTTCAATGGTCTTTTCGCCAAGATTCTTATAGTGTTTAAATTCTTTTAGAACGCTTTCAAGATAGTTAGACATAGACCCTTTTTATTGGTACTAAGTTAATGCAAAGTTTTCTATTCTTCAAGGGAATGGAAATAGAA
>CALCMJ010000019.1 GCA_937967615.1 uncultured Saprospiraceae bacterium | reverse complement strand
TTATCTGTCACATCTAAACTTGCAGTAATCTGGCTACTTACGAAGCTTCCTTTCTCAAGAAACACTCCTGAGTCTAGAACCCTGTCTGCTCTATCTGCAATGGCTAGTTTGATGTGATATGTAACGCATGGTACGGTAGCTATCGTGGCAGTAAATACATTGATAAATCCATCATATTGTATTGTCGTACCACCATCATTATTGTTGTATTCTCCTGAATTGTCAACGCCCAAACAATCAAATGGTCCTACATTATTAATTGCTACTGGCGTAGTAGTGCCTGGCACCAACGCTATATTTTCATTTACATACGCGCCACCTCCTGGATTTGGCCCAGAAACCAAAAATGCAAACACGTCATTAAATTCGGTGCAGAAAAATTCTTCATATTCTTCTGATGCAAAAACATAGTTGAAAGAAACTTGATCGCCATTTGGCACAAAATCAAATTCTAGAACACATGCATCTAGTGTCTCTCCTCCTACATAACTATCTAAGTCAGGATCTCCTGCACCATTATTGTTTCCAGAAGCGTCAGCTTGATCATTGGGTCCTGGTGCATTTGAAATGTCTCCAGAAGTAAGGAGAATACCTGCATCTACGCCTATGTTAGTAGAACCTCCATTACTAAAACTTCCAGAAGCAACATCTGGACAATTGGTCACTGCATTCGTGTAATCTATCCCAGGGCCTAAAAGCTCAAGAACCATATCATCAGCTGAAAGACTACCGTCAAGTACAAGTTGTGCTGAGACGTTTATCATTCCAATAAACGTAAGCATACTTGTTAAAGTCAATATTATTTTGATTGTTTTCATGTCTATTTAATTTTATTGCTTAGAGTTTTGTTTTTTAACTGGACTAAGTATTGATTCCATTGTTCAATTTTCCAATCTGGTCTAGCTCTTAGCTCAAACTCAATAAATATTTCTTGTGACTTTGGATCTTGAATTACTGTACTTAATGGTGAATTGTACACTTTGCGTAGCTCTGTTACACTAAGTTCAGTTGCTTTAGAATCTGAACTTTTGATGAGCTTTATCGAGTATTTTAAATCCGTATCTTTTTGGATTTGGATTGTTTGCTCAGGACTAAAATGTGCCTGTGCCTGAAGGCTTGTAAATGATAAGCCGAAGAACATAACGATACTAAGAATACTCTTAACTACAGAGCATAGCTCCGTTTTTAAATGTTTCATAAGTTGAAGTTGTTTGATTAAAAAAAAATGATTAAAAATTATAAGGTGCGCACATTATATGTTCGAAAGGGATTTAAAACTTGTTCACATTAAATCTATATCAACAAGACTAATAATTTGTTACTCCTGTTTAAAAATTAATTTCTAGATAAACTAGAGTGAACTGGGAATGGTTTTTTATAAATCTATATCTATTATGAAGATGCTAAAAGGAGCAACTAGAAAGTTGTCTACTTAGAATTTATTACCCTAAGCGTTGAATCTATACGATTTGGATGAGAATAAAATTTTATTGAATGATAATTTAGACCCATTTTTTATTTAAGGCTCTTAATGTAGCACACTTCTTAATCAATTACTGTCCTTAGTTGCAAGGCAAGAGACTTCCTATCTTCTTGCACCTTTTGATACGCCTTTATAAGGATCTGCTTATCTTCCTCAGAACCTTCGTGGTCTTTGACCTTTATAGAAAGGTCCTTGAGTAATCGCTTAATCTTACGCATTTTAAATCTAAGAATGGATTGTATAGAATCATTTAAGAAATTCTCATCGGGTGGTTTCTGTGTTTGTAGAAACACTTCTTTTAAATGCCACTCTGCAAAGGTGTAGGGCTCTGCTAATGCGTTTATTGTGAATTGTTGTACATCTTGGTTTTCATGTGTAAGGAACGTATTCCTTATTGACTGTTCTTTGTCTGCAAGATTGAATCCTTCTACTAAGATCTGCTTGTACATAGCATTGTCGAAGAGTTCTAATACTTCAAAAATGCTCGCATATATATATTCAGCCATTGAAATATCAGTACCCTCATAATTTACGCGCTTATCACCAAACTGAATGACCAAACGCGCTAAATCTTTTTCTTGGAAATAATCAGCTGATTCTACTGCATTTACGTTAATTACTCCATCGTCTGTTTTCTTTTCAGCAATCCATTTTTCTTCTCTGTACTTTTCTCTGGATCGCTCTCTCTCATTACTCTGCTTTTTCTTTTTAAATTCGCTTCTGAGTTCGCGATCTAATTCTCTTACCAACTTTCCTTCATCTAGTTTCAATACCTCTCCGCATTTTTTGACATACAAATCGCGTTTGAGATGGTCAGGGATTTTTGCAAGACTGCCAATTATGTCTTTGATAACTGCAGATTTCTTAATGGGATCATCCCCAATTTCTTTTAAAAGGAAATCTGCTTTAAATAAGATGAAATCTTTCTTTTCCTTGTTTATGAAATCAGTAAAGCCTTGATAGCCTACTTTGCTCATATAAGAATCAGGATCTTCTCCTTCGGGAAGGGCAACAATGTAGGTATTCACATCCTGAGCGAGTAGGAGGTCTATTCCTCTGAGTGCGGCTTTTATTCCTGCGGGATCACCATCGTAAAGCAAAATAACATTTGAACTAAATCGCTTTACAAGATAGATCTGTTCTTTAGTCAGTGCAGTTCCAGAAGATGCTACAACATTTTGTACGCCAGCCTGGTACAAACTGATGACATCAGAATATCCTTCCACGATGATACATTCATCTTGATTACTAATGGCTTTTTTTGCGAGATGCAATCCATATAAAACCTTACGCTTGTTGTAGAGTTCTGTTTCGGGTGAATTTATATACTTAGCAGTTTTCTTTTGATTGTCTAGAATTCTTCCACTAAAAGCAATTATTCTACCACTCTGATTATGGATTGGGAAAATTATACGCTCTCTGAAAAAATCATACCCTCCTTGACTTACTAAGCCAAGTTCTTTTAATAAGTTTTCTTTGTAGCCCTTAGCAAGCGCTTCTTTTAAAAAGGCTTTTCCATCTTTTGGGGAATAACCAAGTTCAAAGTCTTGAATTGTTTTATCTATAAAGCCACGTTCTTTAAAATAGGAGAGACCTATTGATTTTCCTTCAGTTGACTGATGCAGTTGGTCTTTAAAATAATCAAGCGCGTATTGATTAATGATGTGAAGGCTGTCTAACTTCCTTTTCTCTTCTAAATATTCATCATCATTTCGCTTATCTTCCTCTAGATCAATGTTGTACTTCTTAGCAAGCATCCGGATAGATTCTGGAAAGCTTAGCTTTTCATGTTCCATGAGAAACTGAGGGACGCCACCTCCTTTGCCGCAGCCAAAGCATTTGTATATGTTCTTACTAGGCGACACTGTGAAGCTGGGTGTTTTCTCATCATGGAAAGGACAAAGCCCTATCATGTTTACTCCTCTACGTTTGAGATCCACGTAATCACCCACGATATCCTCAACTTGAGCAATAGATAACACCTCTTGTATGGACTTCTGGCTGATCATGAAGGACGAAAATACTACTTGGACTGCTAACTATAAAGTAATAGTCCGTATTTTATCAGTCCTTCCACATAGAGAATTCTGCTTTCCTCAATTTTCAGCAGTATTATCCCTTACAATCCTCTAAGTCTTCTATAATTTCTTCAAATTCTAAATCTAAATTCCTAAGATCAAAACTAAAACTGATTGCACTTATTAGAAAGCGAATGGGGATATATGCAAGTGCAAATAGAATATTCCAAGATTGAAAAACTACAGCAGTTAGAAGAATTGAAAGAACAGGGCTTAATTTTAAGGCATAATTTGGGTCAATGGATTTTATAAATGAAAACCATGATTTTTTTGAGTTTTCAGAATAATCTAAAACTAAATTTTGAAAGTTTGAACTCATAATGTTTGTATTTACTTAATTCTTAGCCGCAAATATATTGTGGCGGCTAATGTCATGTTTTATATCAACTGATTAGTGGATTGTTACCTATGCAATCAGAATATTAATTTTGTTACATAAAGTTAATACGACTTATTCACTAATAAATATGTGTAAACCCATAGTATTTAAAAATGTATGAAAATATAGATGGGCTGTAATACATTAAATCCTTACAATGAATGCTTGCAAGAATTAACATAGAATATCCATTCCTTATAAAATTTCTAATTGCCAAAGCAATTATTTATCTTACTAGTCAAATAGGCATCAAATGAAAAACAATCTACTTTCTCTCTGTGTAGTATTTTTATCACTTAATTTAGTAGCGCAGGTGGACACAGTGTTTTATGAAGGTTTTCAGAGTAATCCATTTCCAGCAATGGATACAGTATATACAGGTTCCAATGATAATTGGGTAAACTTTGACCAAGATGATTTGGTGACAAATTCTCAAACACTGGAATCTAAACGCTGGTATAGTGGTGCTGCAATTTCTGACCCCATTGACCCAGTGACTGGGCAAATTGATTTTGTAGCTATTTCACTTTCTTTTCTACAAAATTCTGCTCCAGGGAATAGGAATTGGATGATTCTACCACCACTTAACATCACAGATGATACATATATGCTGCATTGGGAATCTGCACCAGGTCAATTACCAAGATACCAAGATGGCTATCAGGTTTTAATTTCTGTCAATGGGAATGATATAGAAAATGAATTCACAGATACACTGTTTACTGCGGCATCCATGGATGCAATAGTAGGGGATGGGCAAAGCACAGACTATAGTAATTTTAGTTTTACTCCGGGATATTTACATGCAAATGCAAGTATGGATAGTGCTTATATTGAAACTACAGAAACAATAAACTATGGGCTCCTTGAGCCACATTCCATAGACCTCTCCGCTTACTCTGGGAAGACAGTGTATATTGCGTTTTTACATGACAGTGATGACGATGAACGTTTAACAGTTGATGATATTCTTTTGACAAAACAGGCAGATGTCAGTAGTACTGACGGTTCAAACATAAATAGATATAGGGTAGAGATTTATCCGAATCCTGTTAGGACTTTTGTTAATTTGAACTATAGCTTAGAAACACAAAAAGACAATGTTTTCTATTCCGTATTAAATGTAAATGGTGAATCTATAAGTAAGGTTGCACTTGGAGGAAAACCTGCAGGTACACATACAGAGAAAATAAGTATGCAGAATTTTGTTTCAGGGACTTATTTTATTCAACTAAATATTGATGGAGAGCAGAGCATACATTCAGTAATAAAACGCTAGTCATATTTGCTCAGCTCCAACTAGCTCATAATTCTTACTTCCTAATTTTTCCTCTCTGGTGTAATTACCCTTGCCGCTTTTGTAGGCGCAAATGTCTTGTCTTTCATTTTATTCTTTGACAATATTACTTTATCAAATGTAATTCGGTTGCGTTCTTCAGAGGGAATATTATTTTCATTTTTGTACCACGCCATACTGCTAGGCAGTTTTAATCCTTCTAGTTCTATCCAGTCATCATAGCGTATCCATCGTATCTTATCTGATTTTGCTTTGGAGAAGTAAGTGACGGTGTATCCTAGCCAAGTCATCTCA
>CALCMJ010000018.1 GCA_937967615.1 uncultured Saprospiraceae bacterium | reverse complement strand
ATCTTTTGGAGGTGGTCCAGATAATCCTTTTCTGTCAAAGCCTCTGGAATGTCCAATTCCCCTTCCATCCTGATTTTCGATGGAATTGTTTTGTCAATAAGATCATCCATGGAATCCAGTCCCATTTCTTTGAGCATGTGCGGTAGGACTTCTTCATTTGTCCCTATATGCCGCCTTTGAAAAAAGTCTAACGAATTGTACATCATAGCGCTAAATCTCAGTCAGTTTATAAAGCACAAAAATATGTAATATATCTTGAGTTCTAACAAAGATACGTGCGTTTATTCTGAGGAAACTATAACAGAGAAATGGCTCATCATGTTCATAGTTACTGCATATTTACCATATAAAAAAAAGAGAAGGCAATCACACCTTCTCTTTTTTAGTTTTTTCGCATAAAACTTTTACACGATTTCCGAATTCTAGAGTATAAAACCCAAGGTCCTTTACTTTAGCTTGAACGCCTTCTTCACAGCAGGAACGTAGTCCAACTTCTCCCAAGTAAACGTCTCTACATTCATAGACTTCACATTTCCTGATCCATCTTTAAACGTTACCTTCTTCTTTTCAGAGGGACGTCCCATGTGGCCGTAAGCAGCAGTCTCAGAATATATAGGTGTTCTTAGTTTTAATCTAGTCTCTATCGCGTAAGGACGCATGTCAAAAATCTTGTACAATTTATCTGCAATCTTTCCATCAGACAATTTCACATTTGCTGTACCATATGTATTGACATAAATATTAGTAGGCTTAGCAACTCCTATCGCATAGGATACTTGCACTAAAATTTCATCACATAATCCAGCAGCTACACAATTCTTCGCAATATGTCTTGTCGCATATGCAGCAGATCTATCCACCTTGGAAGGATCTTTTCCTGAAAACGCCCCTCCTCCATGTGCACCCTTACCACCGTAAGTATCTACTATAATTTTTCTTCCTGTAAGACCAGTATCCCCATGCGGTCCACCTATCACAAACTTACCCGTTGGATTTACATGATAAGTGATCTTATCTGTAAATAACTTCCTAATAGAAGCTTTCATCTTTTTCTTTACTCTCGGAATCACAATATTGACCACATCCTCTTTAATCGTCTTCAACATCTTTCTGTCTGCAGCAAAATCATCATGCTGTGTAGAAACAACAATTGAATCTATACGTACAGGTTTTCCTGCATCACTATACTCAATAGTAACCTGAGACTTTGAGTCTGGTCTCAAATATGTCATTTTCTTCCCAGCCTTTCTTATCGCAGCTAATTCCTCTAAGATTTTATGAGAAAGGTCCAGCGCTAGCGGCATATAGTTATCCGTCTCGTTTGTAGCATAACCAAACATCATTCCTTGGTCACCCGCTCCCTGATCCATCTTCTTTTTTCTTTCTACTCCTTGGTTGATATCTGGAGATTGTTCATGGATGGAAGAGAACACACCGCATGAGTTCGCTTCAAACATGTATTCTGATTTTGTATAACCAATCTTTCTTATCACATCTCTTGCAATGGTTTGCACGTCTAGATATGTTTTAGATTTTACTTCACCGGCAAGCACAACTTGTCCAGTGGTCACCAATGTCTCGCATGCAACTTTTGAATTTGGATCAAATGCTAGGAAGTGATCTACGAGTGCATCGGAAATTTGATCTGATACTTTGTCAGGATGTCCTTCTGATACTGATTCAGATGTAAATAAATAAGGCATAATTTTCGTTTTTTTCTGCTGCAAAAGTAAACTATTAACTAGATGTAGATAACATTTGGGCTATATTTTATTGGGATTCCATATCATTGAAATTCAATCAACGATTTGATTCCCTTTTTTCATTTTACTGTGGGCGTGCCCCTCTTCCAGAGGGTCGGGTCATCCAGGGGTTCCGTCCTGCTTTCAGCACGACAGCCTTCGGCTCCCTTACTCCCCCTCACGCAGTACTTTGAGCCCAGAAAGTGCCATATACTTAAGACAACACAAGTTTTACTAGAAATTGCCATTTTTAGAAGAAAACACTATCTTTGCATTCCTAAATTTTCAAAATGAAGAAAGATATACATCCAGATAACTTTAGAATAGTAGTGTTTAAGGACTTTTCATGTGATAAGTCATGGTTGACTAAATCCTGCGCTCCTTCTAAGGAAACCATTAAATGGGAAGATGGAAACGAGTACCCTCTAGTAAAACTAGAGATATCTAACCAATCACATCCATTTTTTACTGGAAAAATGAAATTTGTAGATACTGCCGGTAGAATTGATAAATTCAACAAGAAATTTAAAAAATTCGCTAAAAAAGCTGAAGCTGAAGCTGAGGCTCCGGCTGAAGAAAACAAAGAAGCATAAATCATAAGAGCCCTGACAATCAGGGCTTTTTTTTTTAGCCATGAAGAATATTATACTTTTTGATGACGATTCCTGGAACACTCTACTTCCCCTCACTTACACAAAACCTGTAGCTGAACTTAGAGTAGGCATCCTTAAGATCAGAGAAAAATGGGAGCATGCGCTCAACGGAAAATCCAGTATTGTAACACAAGATTACCTGTCCGAGAAATTTCCTGCACACGTAGAAAAGGATAATATCATTATCAATGGATCTCTACTTCCTAATGATAGATTGGTAAAACTCATCTTGGAATTAGAAAATAACAATGCCATCATATTTAATGACCTGCTCATCGCCGCCCGCATCAACGATGTACAATTTGCTAGCCTTGAAGACGAAAGCGCACTAGACGAACTTTCAGGTATTGATATCTCTGAGAACGCTGAACTTGCAGAACTCATTACACGACCTTTTGATATCTTTTCAAAATGTGGTGCAGAAATTCAGAATGATATTAACGTACTCTGCAAAGGAAGACGATCTGAAGAATTAGATGAAAGCAATAATATAATCGCTGCCCAAAATATTTTTATTGAGCCCGGTGTTGAAATGAAATACTGCACCCTGAATGCTTCTAAAGGACCTATATATCTAGGGAGAAATTCTGAAGTGATGGAAGGGAGTATAATTCGTGGACCCTTTGCCCTCGGTGAGCATTCCGTTGTGAAGATGGGCGCTAAAATCTATGGCCCTACCGCAATAGGACCACACTCTAAAGTGGGAGGCGAACTGAATAATGTATCTATTCAAGGATACTCAAATAAAGGACATGAAGGCTTCCTAGGGAATTCTGTATTAGGTGAATGGTGTAATATAGGAGCAGACACTAATAGCTCAAATTTAAAGAATAACTATACAGAAATCAGAGTTTACAATTACACCACAGAAAGTTTTGAATCCTCCGGCTTACAGTTTTGCGGCCTTATAATGGGAGATCATGCAAAATGTGGAATCAACACCATGTTTAATACTGGAACAGTAGTAGGTGTTGCGGCTAATGTCTTTGGCTCAGGATATCCACGTAACTTCATCCCATCCTTTGCCTGGGGAGGAGCGTCCGGATTTACCACTTTTAAAATAGAAAAACAATTTGACGTTGCGGAAAAAGTAATGGCAAGACGTAATCAATCACTTACAGATCTGGATAAAAAAATCTTAGGCCATATCTTCCACTCTTCTTCTAAATACAGAACTTGGGAGAAATAATTAATACTATCATCTTGCTTGTTTGTAGAAAAGCATTTTATTCCCCTTTACATCCTTGTATTCAGCAGATGGAAAATTTGCTTTAAAAATTTCAAAAAACTCTTCTGCGTCTTTTTTATCTGCTTTCGTTTGGTTTAAAAGATTATACATTGCAAGACCACCAGGCGCTAAAGCATTTTCAAGGGCAGACATAAAACGTGTAGATCTAAACTTTTGAGGAATCACATCATCCACAAAAACATCCATCACTACTAAATCAAACTTGCGTGCATTCCCAAGCATAAAGGCATGTGCATCTCCAATTATTATTTCTATAGGTGATGTTAATTCGTCCAAAACATACTTGTTCGCTAAATGCACAACATTCTCATCTATTTCTAATGCTGTATATTTAAAATCTTTGCCCATTTTTTCAAGCATAAAAGGAATAGAGGCAAGACCTAAGCCCAGAATCAAGACACTATCTATAGAATATGCATCCCAGTCCAGTTCTTTAAAACTAAGTCTAAAATTATCATATTTATCCGCATAAGAATAGATGGCATGTGCGGTGCATAGTTGATATCTTCCATGAGAAAGCAAAACATGTAATTCCTCATTATGCTCACCCTCCATTTGTTCTATGAGGACATCGTCAACATAGCTATACAGACGCTTCCAAAAAGCTTGTTTCATTAGATATCTGAGTAATTAAATTGTTTTTACTATACGCTTGAGAATAAACTGCTCATTGTTCTCATCCACAATTTGAACATAATAAATTCCATTTGGAAAATTTACAATACTTATTTCTTCTGAGTAGAATTGAACCTTAGCTTTAAATTTAATTTCTCCGTATACATTCAATATTTGAATTCTAGATCCTGCTCTTAAGCCACGTAGAGTAAAATTAGCTCTACATGGGTTAGGAAATAATTGAACATTTAAACTTGTCTCGTTCTCACTTAATCCACTAATCGTATTATAAAACACTCTACTTTCACCATTGTCTAAATTAAAGTTCATTAATTCCGTCCAAATGAAGTCATTTAAAAAAGACAAATTTTCCACTAAGGTTTCATGCACCAATGCACTAGGTAAATAACTAGTAGGTATCCTATCTTCAAAGATCGCCATATAGCTTATCATTGCTGCTAAGAAATAAAGACTGGGTCTTCCATGTGGTGCTGAGTCTTCATAAATATCAGAAAACGGAATGTTTTGTAATTCTTCCAGACTTAAGAGCTTACTTAAGATTGCACCTACTGGTATTAGTCTTGTATTATATTCTGGCCTAGAATTCAGCATTGCATCCTGATAGGGTTTCCACCAAGTTTCACTTTGCGTTAGGCTCAAGCTGTGATACGTATCTATTTCTAACTGTAAAGGAATATTAGGCGGAAAAGCTTCCACCAAATCCATTTCTGGCCAGTTTCCATAAATATAATAACGTATTTCAGAATTTTGATTATTGACCCAATCAAATATCGTTTCAGTAGATTCAATCACTGAAGTATTCTTATCTAAGGGATGGGGTTCTGCTGGCGAAACATATTGGATGAAATTAGCTGGCGTTATGAGGACAGTGTTTATCTCCGCTTCAGAAAATGATTCAATCTCTTGATCCCAAACTGCTGGAACATTATCATAGCCCCATTGAGAACTAGGCGGTAGATTATCATGACTTGTTAAAAACCCATACTGCCCTCCTGCAGCAAATTCTTTTCCTGCAGTTTTTGCAATGTCATGCATCCAGTGAAAAATTGTTGTTTCATCACTCGGCGTAGGAATAGCAGGAGGCCTATGATCCATTAAGCTATGACCAAATGCATATACCCTTGCATTACTAACTTGTGCTTGCAAGTTTCCTAACAAAAAGAAAAAAGCAATTCCAATTGATATTTTTTTCAAAACAGCTAAAATGTATTTTGTAACTATTTCATCCTTGTCAACTTCTTATTACTCATTCTGCCTTGTGCATCAATGATCCTAAGAAGATACATACCGGTAGCCTGATCACTTAAGTCAATACTCCCCTGGCGATTAAAATCTTTGTCTTTAAATATTAATTGCCCTGAAGCATTTAAAAGCTCCAAATAATATGAACCATGCGTTTCATCGTTGATCTTAATATTCACAATTCCTGAACTTGGATTTGGATACACCTGAACCTGCTTATCAAAAACATCATCCTCTGTATCAGAAGTCCCATCTTCATTATTTCTATCAAAGGTCGTTGTCCAAAACTTAAAGTCTCCAGTCCCATTAGGCACTCTTGCATATGCTATATTCGTCTGCTGCTCCCCAAAACTGATGGAGTCAATCATAGTGCCTACTGCATTAGATAAATAAAGTTGTTCACCTCCCTTACTCAACTTAAAAGCAGCATGAATGCCTTCCTGATCTAAGTCGTTGTCTGCCCATACAATTAAATAGTCATCTTCATCAATCATAGTCCCGTCAGGAAACTGCCACTTTCTAAGATCAAGAGGGTCATCTGACAAGAACACTTCACTAAGATCAATAGTAAAATCTGTCGTGTTATATAATTCTATCCAATCAGGATATCCTCCAGCTGGATCTGCTTCCCCTCCTATGGAGTCATTTGAGGCTACAATTTCATTGATTGCAACTTCACCAAACGCAACTTGACTATTCGCAACTGGACAGGTGTATAAGGTCTGTAATTCTTCATTCAGGTTTTCAATCCTTGCAGAAAATACAGATTTCAAACCTTCCTCTTCATCTACTTGTCCAATGTCTAACAAAAAATCATCATAGGTAAATAAGGAATTTTCTTCCGCTTTGGCGGCTTCTGAAATTAACTCAAAATTTGTATCCATAAAGTCAAAAATGCGCTCTTCTACCATCACATTTTCCATCAAATCACAAAACTGATCATAATAGAAATCTTTGAATTCTGGCACAGCCAGCAGTCTCCCTATAAGAACACCATCATTTTCAGATTGATCAATACTGAAGTTATTTGACCCTCCACCACCATTGATAAATCCATCTATATTCTGATACTGTTCTTCACAGCTATCCGTCCAATTTTCACAACACCAATCATCAAAATGAATTACCGAAGCTAATACAATATCTGGTTCATGAGGACATGATCCATTCGCTACTGAATTACAAGAATCATAGCTATATGTCAAATCTATTTGGCTACAAAACGATTCAGTACAATCATCACTTACCCACAGATTAAGACAAACAGTATACACTCCTAAACTATCATACGTATGTTCTGGATTTACTTCGGTAGATGTGTTCCCATCACCAAAATCCCATGTATAAACCATGTCATTCTCTCCAAATGACCAATCTTGAAATTTTACCGTCGTTGCATTATTTGTAAAACTTGTAAATGAAGGCCATAAAAAGCAATCATTCCCTCCAAAAACAAAGCTTCCTCCAAGAGAAAAATTATAATCCCATGGGATCCAATTGAATTTACCACTTGTTGTATCCTCATACATGTAGTAATTTCTACCATGCTGCAAATAGGAATCCCAGTTATTTATCGCAACATCTACAGCAAGAGTTTTTAAGAATAGTTCAACATTAAATCTCTTTTCTATTTCTTCTTTGAAGTCATTATCTGATGCGTTATTTAAAACATCAAGCATATCAATAAAGCCAGTCCAATCGTCTCCCTCCTCATTCGTTTTTAATTCCAAGTTTTCTTTATACGCAAACTTATCATCTCCTAACCATTCTAAATGCGACCACCCCTTATTCTTAAATAGATTTCCTTTATTGTTAGCAAAATTTCTAGCTAAAAATTCTTTATCTACTTGTTCAACAATCTGATACAAACCCAAATATTTATCATTGAAATAGACTTTAGCCCAAGAGGTCCTTGGCGCATGCACACCCATGTCTCTTAACAGTTGGTAAGCAAGTACATCTCTGTGTAATGACGCATCACCATAGCCTATATGTAGATTTAATTTTCTTAAACCGTCAAATCTTTTTCCTTTGACAAACTCATTAAAATCAACCTTGATTGGTTTTTTATCAGAATCATATTGGTAGGAAGTAAACCCTTTAAAACGGACTCCTACAGAATCAACGAGTTCTCCATCTATAATTACATCTCCTTGAAGATAAGGGACGGGAATACTAGGATCAAAGTTATTTTCAAAATTAGTGACTAACTGATTCCAATAATTTGACTGTGAAAATTCAAATCTGATTTCGTGAAGTATATCGTTTTTAAACAAATTGTCTCCAGCATCTTGCGCGCTTACAACAATGTTGCTTAAACCAAATACAATAAAGAGGATTAAAAAATTGCTTACTTTTTGCATTGCACCTTATTTATGTTCGTTAGATTCTTACAAAATAGTACTATTTTGCAATTTCTGTATAGCAATACAACTGTATTTGGAGTGTGGAATATCAATTGTCCTTTAAGACACATAAGCTCATAAAAAGACCATGCTGTGCAACACTTTACGCTACATCCACTTTGCCTTGCTGGTCTCCACCTTATATAGGAAGTAATCCATCAATTCTAGAGCTTTTGCATGAGGAATATATGGTATAGAAAGCCCTCCTGTGGCAGTATACACTATAACAGTAGATAATCCTCGTCTACGTTGATAGAGATTGCGCTTAATCTTTACACTTTGCACCTTATACAATTTCATGAGACTATGCCCATATCCATATACACCACCATTTGTCTGCAATACAAAATCGTTGATTGCATATTTTTTTTTCTTATATGATAAGAAAGAAGAAAGTAACCAAATAAGAAATAACGGAATAACCCAGATAAGATGCATCTCCTTCTGGTCAAAAAATAGGAAGGATACAATAAGCAGGCATGCCAATACTAAATACATTGCTTTTCTGTAAAAATAATGCGGACTTACTCCTAAAAAATCTAACTCGTCCAAAGCATTCTTCTTGAACAAGTATCTCTTTACATCTTCTATTTGTTGTAAATATGCTCCTGGAACTATAATTGATTTTTTACTTTTTACCTGTACACTAGATGCTTGTTTTAAATTTATTTCATACAAGTTTATAAACTTTTGTAATAGGTTCTGTGACCAATTTAAAATTTGAATTTTTGTATCTCTTGCAGCAACCTCCCTTCTATTGAGTAATCCAGATATAATTTTAAACCCATTGTTAGTCCTCTGAAATCTAAGGTTGTAATAGCGTAAGATTGTTCTTACTAAAGAATATAGTAGAGATATAATTATAAAGAATATTGCCGCACTTAAAAATAAAGCCACACTTTTAAATATCATGGAATTGTCCACATCATCAAAATAATGCCACATGTCAAAACCCATATCATCCGCCCCTTGAAGAAAATATAGAACCGTTATAATGATTAACCAAAATGATCTAAAATGATTTTCAGTTAATCCAACTTTTATCAAATCAAGTGGAGTTAAACTAAATATTGTTTCTGCTTGCTCAATTGACACGGTTTCTTCTTCTATAAAATCAATTGTCTTTACTAGACTTTTCTTCTTTTGTAGAATTTTATTCCTAAGTTCCTCTGCAGAATGTCTATCCAGAGCATCAAATTTAAATTCACTCTTGGCACTCCCCGCCGTATCTATTTTTAGAGCTACCACATTAAACATCTGATGAACAATGTTTTGCTCAAAATCAATTGTTTGAATACGTTCAAACGGAATATTGACAGACTTTTTTCCAAACACCCCACTTTTTATGACTAACTCATCTTCTTCTAAATAAAAGTAATATTTGAAATAAGCTACAACACCATATATTGTTCCAAGGAGGGCAAACACAGCTAATCCAACCTGCAAAAATAAGCCTGACTTCTGCGCTCTTTTGCCAACAAAAAATAAAAGAAGAATTGGAAATGCTTGTCGAATCAAGCCTCTATAAAATTTATAAATAATCATAAGAATAGCAACTAGATGTTGCCTCGTAGGCTGATTAAAGTCATGGCTATTCTTCTTCATCAGAAGGAATTTTACGCATGATCAAATCTTTCAGACTGTTTGCAGTCTCTAACCTAAGACCAGGAATAGCCAGATCACTTGAGCTACCTCCTGCTGTAAATATTTTCAACCTACTGATATTAAACAAACGCTCCAAAGGCCCTTGGTCTACTTCGCAATGTTGCACCCTGTTAAATGGAATCACCGTCTGAGACCTCCAGATATATCCTCTTTTATAAAGAATATCATGCTGTCGTAGTGCATATGCCTTATACTTAAAGCCCTTCCATAAAAAAAATAGATACAAAAAGATAAGAATGAAGGCAGGTATATAAATCAAGTTAGAATATGGATCTAATGCTCCACTTAATCTGAAGAGGCTTGCTCCAAGAATCAAAATAATAGCAAAAATTAGAAAGCCAATAAAACTTACTTTTAAATAATCGCGTTCCAGCCCTTGGAAGTCCACATCTAGAACACTAGGAAGAGAATAACTCTCTATTTGCGTATTCGTAAAGTTCTCATCCATAATTCTTAACTCTTGTCTTTATTTCTTTTGAATTTTTTCTAAGGCTGCGCGCGCTTGTTTTAAATTTCTGACATTTTCTTTAATCAATATAAGGAACTTGGCGGATTGCTTCAAAGATATTCCGACAGAAGGTCCTTGTGTAGAGACATATTTCAGGATATCTTGGAATACATTACTCTCATAAAATAGACTCTGTGGATTGTTTACAAAATAGCAGCGCATTTTCCTTGACTTTAAAGTCAACTTTTCTACACCCATGGATTTACAGATCCATCTAAGTCTAATCCCATTAAATAATTCTTCAATCTCTCTAGGGAGTGGACCAAATCTATCTATCAAATTTTTTGAAAATTTCTCTATATCTTCTTCTTTCGTAATCTTATTCATCTCTGTATACAAGTTAAGTCGCTCTTGTATAGACCGGATGTACTCGTCTGGAATTAACATTTCTATATCTGTATCAATATCTACATCGCGCACGTATTCCTTCTTCTTTTCAATATCTTCTTTGAAAAGAGTTTTAAACTCGCCTTCTTTCAATTCCTGAATCGCTTCTTCCAAAATCTTCTGATATGTCTCATATCCTATATCAGAAATAAATCCACTTTGCTCAGCACCCAATAAATTACCTGCTCCTCTAATATCAAGATCTTTCATCGCAATATGAAAGCCACTACCCAAATCTGAAAATTCTTCAAGAGTCTTAAGTCGTTTTCTTGCAACTGATGTCAATGTAGAAATAGGAGGTGCAAACAGGTAGCAATATGCTTTTTTATTTGACCGACCTACTCTACCTCTCAGTTGATGGAGATCACTCATCCCAAATTGATGCGCGTTATTTATAATCATTGTATTTGCATTGGGAATATCCAATCCAGTTTCAATAATATTTGTACAAACGAGGACATCATATTTCTTTTCAATAAAATTTAAGAGTGTAGACTCAAGAGCTTTAGGATCCATTTGCCCATGTGCCATCGCGATATCTATGTCAGGACAAAGCCTTTGTATTACACCTGTCATTTCAGGAAGTGTCTTTACTCTGTTATGGACAAAGAACACCTGTCCTCCCCTATTGATCTCATAGTAAATAGAGTCCTTAATAATCTCGTCATTGAAAATTCTTCTCTCCGTGTGTATTGGCTGTCTGTTAGGCGGAGGAGTTCTTATTATGGAAAGATCTCTAGCTGCCATAAGAGAGAATTGCAGTGTTCTAGGTATAGGAGTAGCTGTAAGCGTCAATGTATCTACATTAACTTGTAGGCTCCTCAATTTTTCTTTAGCGGCTACACCAAACTTTTGTTCCTCATCTATGATTAACAATCCAAGGCTTTTAAACTTCACTTTTTTATTGAGGATGGCGTGCGTCCCTATGAGCACATCTACTTTTCCTTCCGCAGCCCTTTCAAGTGTTTCGTTTTTCTGCTTTGTAGATTTAAACCTATTTATATAATCTACGTTTACTCCAAAGTCCTTGAGTCTTTCTGTAAACGTTTTATAATGTTGCAGAGCAAGAATTGTAGTTGGTACAAGTATAGCAACCTGTTTGCCTCCTACCACAGCCTTAAACGCAGCTCTTAAAGCAACCTCGGTTTTACCAAAACCTACATCACCACACACTAGCCTATCCATAGGGTAGGCCTTCATCATATCTGCCTTCACTGCCTCTGATGCTTCATATTGGTCTGGAGTATCTTCATAAATAAAAGACGCCTCCAATTCATTCTGCATATAACCGTCTGGTTCAAATGCATGTCCTTTGGACGCCTTTCGCTTTGCATATAACTTGATCAATTCTTTTGCAATATCTTTGACCTTCTTCTTTGTCTTCCTCTTCAGGTTTTTCCAAGCATCTCCTCCTATTTTACTTAGTCTAGGTGGTGTGCCATCCTTTCCTACATACTTAGCTATTTTATGTAAAGACTGTATACTTACATATAGAATATCATTATTCAAATAAATCAATCGCATGCTTTCTTGCGTATGCCCATTGATATCTATTTTTTCCAATCCTGAATACCTTCCTATACCGTGATCAATGTGCGTGACAAAGTCTCCAGGCTGTAACTCTTTAAGCATTTTTAAATTCAGAGACTGTTCACGTGAAAAGCCCTTCCTAAGTTTGTACCTATGAAAACGTTCAAAAATTTGATGGTCTGTGTACAGGGCAACTTTCTGTTCTTTATCTATAAACCCAGCATGGATTGAAACATTAATTGGGAAAAATTCTACTTGCGCATCCAAGTCTTCAAATATGGAATAGAATCGTTCTAATTGCCTCGTATTATCTGTGAGCAGATAATTGCTAATGCCTTCTTTGGCATTCCTCTTAAACTCATCTATGAGAAGATTAAAATTCTTATTAAAATTTGGTTGTGGACTGACAGAAAATTGAATTGTTTTGTTGAACTCAATTCCATTATTCATTCTTGATAAAAACAACAGATGTTGTTCATCTAACTGACTTATAATATCTGCGGGATAAAGAAATGCGCGTTCATCAAAAATCCGCTTAAGATCCTGCTCATCTGTCAATTTTAATTCTTTGACAAATTCATCCGCTCGATCAAAGCATTCTTGAATTTTTTCTAGTAGAAACTCTGTGTTCTGCAACCAAACGATAGTCTTCCCTTCAAAGACCTTAAACATTGATATTTTCTGGTCTTGCTTGAAGCTCGAGTTTAGGTTAGGTACTATAGATACCTTTTTGATATTTTTTAAAGAGAGTTGATTCATAGGATTAAACGTCCTGATACTTTCAATCTCTTCATCAAACAACTCTATCCTATAAGGCCATTCATTTCCGTAAGAAAATATATCTACTATACCTCCTCTCAGGGAAAATTGGCCAGGTTCATATACAAAATCAACGCGTTCAAAACCATACTCTACTAAAAGCTCTATAATGGTATTGATATCTAAAGACTCCCCAATGGCTAAGAGGATTTTTTTCTCATCTAACCAAGTGGGATCTACAACCTGTTCAAATAATGCCTCTGGATAAGTTACAATGACAGAATTCTTACCATCTTTCAAAGAGATCCTATTGACTGTCTCTGTCCTTAATAAAACATTGTGCGTGTCTAGTTCTTCAAATTTACCAGGACGCTTAAACGAATCTGGGAAGAAATGCACCTTTGTATCATTAAGAATATGATCTATTGAATTATAAGCGTAAGCGGCGGCTTCTTTATCATTCGCGATATAAATGTGAGAATGCTCTGATGATTTGAAGAGTGCGGAGAGGGCAAAGCAATCCCCTGCTCCATGCAAACCTTGAATTAAGATTCGCGATGGATCTTCTTCTTTAATAGAAGAAACGATCTCGTTTACTTGCCTGGATCCTCGGTAGATCTCAAGCAATCGGTTAAGGTTCTCCAATATATTTAGAGATTATAGAATATTTTTACATCCAATCCATTGCCTGAACAAAACTCGTGCATAGGAAAGGCAATGCTACCCAACACCATTCAGGAAGAAAAATTAGGAAAGCGACAAAGGCTGCAAGTGATACAAAAAAGTATAACCAATATTTTCCTAAGGATTTAGTATTTGTGCTCATACATCAGCTATTTCAACGGCAAATCTATAACTTTATCTGATTAAATGGAGATAAAAATTACTAAAGAAATATAATTGTCAATACAAGAACGTAGATATAACGCTAAGCTTTTACTCTTTGGTGAATATAGCATCTTACATGGCTCAAAGGCCTTTTCTTTTCCAATCGAGAAATTTCAAGCATTTTGGGCAAAAAAAGAGCTCCCAGAAAAGTCAAATGAAGCTTTTTTAAGATATGCCACAGAGAAATTAGCTTCAGAACTAGATATTCATAGGATGATGGCAGAATATCAAGATGGCTTCTTTTTGGAGTCCAATATTCCATATGGCTATGGTTTGGGTAGTTCCGGTAGCTTGGTTGCTGCCTATCTGGATAGATATTCTATTTCTAAAGCCAATTCCCTCGAAGAATTAAAAGAACAAATGATGCTTTTAGAGTCATATTTTCATGGAAAAAGTTCTGGTACTGATCCATTGGTTAGTTATCTGAACTATCCTTTAGTTTTTCATGATAAGAATACCATAGAACTGGTATCACGTGAACTGTCTATTGATGATTTAAATTTTTACCTTCTAGACTCAGGTAAAAAAAGGAAAACAAGTGATCTTGTTTTAAGATATCTAGAAAACTATGCATCTAATCAAAACTTTAAAAATGGAGTAGATAAAATATCTGATTGTAATGATCAGATCATTGAAGCAGCTCTAAATCCGTCTGAACCAGACAGCATGTCAAAAATAAATACGCTCAGTGTACTCCAATATGAATTTATGCAGGATCTGATACTGGATGATATTAAGCAACACTGGCAAGCATCACTTGCTGAAGAAGACGTGGCGTTTAAATTATGTGGCGCCGGAGGCGGAGGGTATTACCTAGTTATTTCCTCACGCACACTTCCCAAAGATTTATTTGATGGATTCACATTAGATAATGTAGAACTATAGCTTACTCTAATTCGTATTCTATATAATATTTAAGGTCAGTGTATTGTTCAGAAAGAATATTTAACAAGGATACATCAATTCTATTCCCATTTAGGTATGGAATTATCTTAGGATCTTTAATATTATATTTTTCAAGTTCTTTTTTAATAAAGAAGGTTTCAACATAGGTTTCATACACACCTAAAGTATACAGGTACTTAGAATCTCCTGCTAATTTCTCAATCATTAAATGATCGTAAACTTCAAGCGCATCATTTTTAAGTAACTTATTTGATTCTGCAATTTGCACTTTGTACGTCAATCCTTCAATTTGCGTTCTATGTAGTTTAAATTTATTATCAAGAAGGTACTGAGGCACATCTAATTCTGGCTGATTTACTATGTAACTCATATTCCCCTGTGTAAGATAACTAAGATCTACCCTCTTATTCATTCGGTCTGCTAAGGTGATTGTTTGACCTCCACTGGAATACTTTACTAATGGATAAGCTGAACCCAAGCCTTTTAACAGAATCCTTTCCTTAGGCACCCCAAGATTTTTAAGATACTCTAATATTTTTTCTGCTGACTTTACTGAAAAATAAAGATCAAATTCTTTTAAACCTTCCTGAACAGTATGCCCTGTCAATTCTACACGTAATCCTGGATTTCTACTGAGTATTTCAACAACTTTATTCAGCTTTTCTCGATTATCTGCAGATAATAAGTCCCCTGAATCTGAATAAATCAAGGCTTCATTTTGCAAATTTATTTCTCTTTCAACATCATACTGGATAGTGTCTGCAGCATTGGGATCAAATGTAATTTCGTCTAAAGGCACAGCATTCAACTCTTCAAAGGAAGCATAGGATTGTTCTTCAATAGCCTTAACATAAGAAGTAATAAACTCTGGTAGTTTTCTTGCCTTAACAAGGGCTCCAATGTGTTCTTTTAGAAATGCATAATATATATCGTATCCTCCAAAATTATCTTTAATCCTATTTGAAGCTAGCAGACCTGTTTTAGCATCTTTTGAAAGCCTAAAGTTTATATCATCTCCTTCAGAGTTGATGGGAAGCCCTAGATTTAGTGATTTCCCCCAGTTGGATTTTTCCTTATTATATTCCGAATAAAACACATCGTAACCACCTGTACTCTGTGGTCTGTTAGAACTATAAAACAAGTGCTCGCCTCCTAAGGCTAGGAAGGGAGAAACTTCATCATAAGGACCATTGACATTGGGTCCTAAATTTATAGGACTAAGCCAGATCCCGTTGAGACGTATCACTGCATAGATATCATAACCTCCATAACCACCTTCTGCGTTTGTAGAGTAGAGGAATACACTATCTTGATACACATCCATTGAATGCACATACTGATAGTTTATTGGTGAATTCAATTTTCCATTAATTGGTAGCTTTTGACTTGCTATTGTAAATGTATCTGTGTATACCTCAAACGCATTTGTTCCTTTTCCAAAAAACAAGACCTTACCATCTGAACTTAGATCAAGGAGAATCTCATTTTGAAATGAATTCAATGATTCGTTTGCAAATTCTGATGGTTTGAATCCTTGCGTTGTGCTTTGAATTCTATATATATTATGGTCATAAGACACAGTCTCTGTTTCTTCGTTTGAAGTTCTTAATTGTCTGTTAGAAGAAAAATAAAAGATGTCACTGTAATTAGGACTCCTTAGGGGATTTAATTCATCATAAAGTGAATTCAAACCTTCACCTAGATTCTCCACGTAACCTAAAGGCTCTTCAAATTTTTTATTCTGTCCTGTAATACAATTTTTTAATAGCAAAATTACTTCGTCTCGGTTGTCACTTTTCCCTTTTGTTTGCCTTAAATAATCCTTGTAAAAATAAGCAGCTTTCACAAATTCTCCTTGGGAGTGTCTGATCTTGCCCATTAATAAAAAGAGATCAGTATTCTCATAACCTAGACCATTGCTTTGAGTGAAGTCGCGTTCTGCGTTATTAAGGTCATTCAACTTGAGGTAACAATAGCCTCTCTTAAACAAGGCATCTGGGTTTGTAGAAATATCTGAATATTTATAGAAGTACAGAGCTTCTTTGTACTCTCCATTTTTGAAAAGTTTATCCGCTTCTTTTAAAAAGTCTTCTTGTCCGTACATGAGTATTGACAAGCATAAAAATCCAAAACTTAGCAGTAATTTTCTCATGTATTAAATCGATGTATTCATATCAAAAGATTCAAGATAATCTGCAATCCTTCTTAGAAAGGATCCACCCAAAAAGCCATCAACAATCCTATGGTCATAAGACAGGGATAAAAACATCATTTGTCTTACCGCAATTAGATCTCCATACTCAGTTTCCACAACTGCCGGTTTTTTACGTATTGCCCCTGTGGCAAGAATTGCAACTTGTGGTTGGTTTATAATGGGAGTGCCCATCACATTCCCAAACGTACCTACATTTGTAATTGTGAATGTTCCGTCCTGAATGTCTTCCGGTTTTAATGCATTAGACCTCGCCTTGTTTGCAAGTCCGTTTACAGACTTTGTTAATCCAACCAAGTTTAGCATGTCTGCATTCTTAATCACTGGCACTATAAGATTCCCTGAAGGCAATGCAGTTGCCATTCCAATATTTATATAATTCTTCTTTATTATTTTATTCTCAGCATTTAAAGAAATATTGACCATTGGATAGTCTTTTATTGCTTTTACTACTGCATCAATAAAGATGGGAGTATATGTAATTTTTTCTCCATACTTTTCTTGGAAAGGGCCCTTGACCTTATTTCTCCAATTCACTAGGTTTGTTACATCAGCTTCCACAAATGATGTTACGTGTGGAGAGGTCTGTTTAGACATAACCATATGGTCTGCGATCAATTTTCGCATTCTGTCCATTTCTATAATCTCAGTACCCCCAGAAAAACTTTCTTGTCTTTGGCTTGTAGGATTTGGGGCAGATTTTGCAGCAGGGGTAGATGAAGTACTTGCTTCTTGAGCTGGTGAAGAAACGTTTTGAGATATTGGTGCAGTTCCTTTATTTTCAATAAAGTGAATTACATCTCGTTTAGTCACTCTTCCATCTTTTCCTGATCCTACAATGCTGTCCAATTCTGCAACTGAGATTTGTTCTTTACGTGCGATATTTTTCACCAAAGGAGAATAGAATCTGTTTGATGAGGTACTAGTAGACTGCGCTGCAGCAGGAACTACTTTTGGTGATGGCGCCTGGGTTCTTCCATTTGTTTTTGGCTCCTCTGCTCTGACTAAAGTTTCTTTAACTGGCTCACTGATTTCTATTACCTCTGAAGGAGCACCAACTCCTGCACTTTCTGATTCTATCCTGGCTATAACGGTTCCTATCTCTACAACATCATCTACCTTGAAGAGAACTTCAACAATTTTGCCAGCAACGGGTGATGGAATCTCAGAATCTACTTTATCTGTAGCTATTTCAAGGATGGTCTCGTCTTCCTCCACTAAATCACCAGGCTGCTTTACCCACTTTAAAATGGTTGCTTCCATGATGCTCTCGCCCATCTTAGGCATTATAAGATCTATTACGGCCATATCAAGCTTGTTTTTGGATAAGCGAAGTTAATGAAAATCTAGATGAAATACCTTCGAAGCATGTTCAATGCTGTGTTAGAAGTATATTCAATATTTTGAAGCCTATTTTTGGATAAATTGAGCTTTTTTGTCCTTATTTCCTGTAAATCACCGCAGGCTAGCCATATCGTGCCTACTGGCTTATCTACACTGCCCCCTCCTGGCCCTGCGATTCCTGAGACAGCTACAACGACATCTACCCCTAGCGCTTTAATACCACCCTTTACCATTGCCCGCACCGTTTCTTCACTAACGGCACCATAGTTTTGTAAGGTTTCTAAAGGAACTTCTAAGAGTTGTTCTTTGAGTTTATTAGAATAAGACACAATGGACCCTTGAAAAACATCTGAACTTCCAGCTATGCTTGTGATGCGTTTGGCAATATTTCCTCCAGTACAGCTTTCTGCGGTGCCAATCGTTTTCTTGTTTTCTCTAAAAACATGTATTACGGCTGATTCCAATGTGTCATCATCCTCTCCAAAGACTACATCACCTAAGAGCTCTTTGATTTTAAGACTTGCATCATTCACTTTTTCTTCTAGAGCTATTCCATCCTTTCCTCTCCCATTTATCCGCAAACGCACCTTTCCCAATGATGGCAAATAAGACATGCTAAGTTCCTTTGAGAAATTATTTATAACTGGCGCTATTTGTTCTTCCAATGTAGTTTCCCCTACACCTACAGTTTGGATTGTTTTATTGACTTGGACAAATTTCTTTCCCCAGGCTTTTAAATGTGTTTCCAAAAAACTGTTCTCAAATATCCACTTCATTTCATATGGAACACCTGGCATGGACAGCAGATATTTCTTGCCATGTTGAAAAAGCATTCCTGGTGCAGTTCCCATTTTATTATCAAGTAACTGGACGCCCTCAGGCATAAAACATTGTTCCTTATGTGAGTCATTTGTTTGCCTTCCAAAGTTGGCAAAGATGGCTTTAAGTTTTTCGAATACCCCTGGATCAAAATACATTCCCACATCTAAAAACTGCGCAATTGCTTTTTTAGTTATATCGTCTTTGGTAGGTCCTAAACCACCTGTTGTGATTACAAGATCAGAAGTTTCAAAAGCCATCTGGATAGCTTGTACGATGGCCTGTTCTGTATCAGCAATAGCTAGCATGCGCTCTACTTCTACCCCACTTAAGAAAAGCTGTTCTCCTAACCAAGTAGAATTCGTATCAATGATCTGTCCAATGAGTATTTCGTCGCCTATGGTTAGTATGCTTGCAGTCATGGGACAAATATAAGTTTATGTACCATTTTGTAGATCGATTCCTAAAACTTCGAAAAAAATTGTCACACTAGCAACATCCTAGCATTCTAGTAGTGATAGATAACATTTCACATTTAAACAAAATATTATGTCTAAACATATTTATACCCTGCTCATTCTTTGCTTTAGTGTATCTGTTTATTCCCAAATTAAGGTGGACGAAACTAAAAATGTAGGAATAGGGATAGACCCTCAACCAACGGTCAAGGTCTCTATAGAAAACGATACTAAAAACTATGGATTAAATATAAACTCATTAGTCTACGGAAAGAGTTATGGCCTAAAGGTATCTACAGTTTCAACAGGAAATCATGTATATGGAATCACGAACCACACAAGCCAAACTCAGCAATCAGGAAAACATACGTATGGACTTAACAACCAAATAATAAACATACTGGGACACACTGGTCGCGTCTATGCCATATATAATAAAGTAGAAGATGGTACTGGTGGATTAGTATATGGGCTATACAACTTCATAAGTAACTCTGATCAACAATCGATTGGTACATATAACCGCATTACTGCAACTGCCGCAAATGATAAAACCCTATCAGGAACGTACAATTATTTTAAGGCAAGTGGATCTGGTCTTGTATATGGATTTAGAAATTTATTTGCCAATGCAACAGGTGGAAGCGGAGATATGTCAGGCCTCATTAATTCAGTTTCAAGATATGCGAGTACAGGAATTATTAGAGGTGTTTATAACAACATCTACCACGACTCCGATTCTGATGCCTATGGTGTTTTTAATCAACTTACTGAATATGGAGCGGGAGATAGTTACGGAGTAAGGAATTATTTATCTCCAAAAAACACTGGTGATGTATACGGAAGTTACAACTATATCAATAACGGGAACTCACACTCAGGCACAACGTATGGCGTATATTCTAATGTCACAGGAGGTGGTGGTAGTGGTGAGAAATGGGCTGGACTATTTGAAGGTGATGTATGTATTAATGGCACACTTTTACATTCGTCAGATTTAAAACTGAAATCAAATATTCAGAATGTTAGCTCTTCTTTATCTCAAATATTGAAACTAGCTCCAAAAACTTACAATCACGAAAGTTCAGATACTGAAAAAACACAATATGGATTTATAGCTCAGGAACTTGAAAAGATATTCCCTGACCTTGTTCGTGAAGTTAGTACTCCAAATCACACTATAAAATTGAGCTCATCGGATATTTCTAAAGATGAAGACTCCGAAAGTGATGGATTAGAGATGGAGACCATTCAAAGAGAAGAAGGGTCTTCCGTTAAGGTGATTGAGTATACAGCACTTATTCCCATTCTCGTAAAATCAATGCAAGAACAGCAGGATCAAATCGAAACTTTGAAAAAAGAATTACAAGCTTTAAAGAACAAGTAGTAACTCTCCCTTCAAAGTCAAAAAATAAAATATTATGAAACGTTTATATATCGTCCCTATACTCCTATGCCTATTTGGGAGCCTGCATAGTCAGATTATCACTGAGCAATTTATCTATGGGCAATTTAACCAAAGCAGTATCGAAGTTATAGATGCCTCCCATCTAGAAAACGGTGAGATTGATAACAGCTTTGTAAAAATAAAATCACTAACTCAAGTTTCTCAAGCAGCTGCAAAATTCTGCTTTAAGAATAATTTCGAAACTGCTGAATTCGATATTTATCTAGCATATGGGAATGATAACATATCGTTCAGCGTAGCAAATGGATCTGTTTTTATCAATGAGGTAGGATCTTCGGTAAATGTTTGGAGTGGTGGATTTTCACAGGATGACTGTCTTGTGTTTTCTGCAATCAAAGCGGAGCAAGATGAGCATCCAGCTACCTATACAGTTTTACTCAATGATGTGATTTTAGGTCAAACCACTGGAGTAAATAAATATCCAAATATATTAACTGCAGAAATACACCCTCAGAATTCTGTGAATCAGGAAGGCATTTTCTCCCTGTGTACAGATAATATGTTGCTCCTTCCAAAAGTCAACTTTGTTAAAGAAGAATATTATATGGCAGAGGGAGAAAGTATAGAAATTGCATTGGATCTTTCAGTAGAAAACAACTTAGATCCTACAGTTGACGTGCATATAGAATTAACTGGCGATGACAGTCCTTTTTTTACAAATTATACGACTCAGCAAGTAAGTTTTGCTCCAGGAACCTTAGGGCCAGAAACTTTTACTCTTGATTCAAATCCAGTAAATGGTGTTGAAGATGGAGATCATAGTTTCATGTTTGAAATAACAGTAGTCACTGGAACCCTTACCCAAATTGGTTTAAAAAAACAGGTTATCGTTCATGTAATTGACGATTATCATCCTTTAGACTTGAATCTATTTCCTGGTGATATGATGTTCACAGCTTTTGAAGTGCGCACTTCAATTAGACAGGGAGCTCAGATTATGTTTAAGACTCTGACCCCTATTTCTCCAAATATGGATTTCCAAGTTCTTAATGCAAATTATTTAAATGCAGAAAATCAGTTTTCGAGTAACGCGCAGACTGACGACTTTCCAATTATGGAATTTACTTATCAGGGAGAAACTCAAATTCCAGCCCTAAGTAATATTTGCATAAAATGGGAAAGCTCATTACCAGATTTTTCAGAACAAGCGGATCTTCAAATACTTGTTGACGGAGAATCTTTAGAAATTAATGGAAGCAGTAATTCTGGGTTTAAAGTAGAATATAGTCCACAAACAAATGTGAATGGACAGCAAATTTTAAGCTTCTCTTTAGACGATAACAATTCACTTTTTATAACTCAGGGAGCATGGACATTTCATGGAGACCATGCAAAGTTATTTGGTAGGGTAATCCATGGAATAGCAATAGGATCAACTTGGCAAGATGAAGTTAATCTACCAGAAGATATAGAATGTTTTGAAATTCAAGCAGAAACTGAACCTGGTTTACTTTGGGGATTTTACGCTTGTAATGATGAAGATTTTGAGATTATTGATTTACGTCCACACATTGCAGATTATAATAACTGGGTATCAGGGTACGGAACCAACCAAAATGATTTACCTGAAGATATTTGCACTGAAGGGTGTGGGATAGATGACTGTATGGCCTTCCAACTAGAATACAGTTCACCGGGTGCAACCATACTCAATTTCGGAGAACTCACGCACGAGGGAGAAATTGTTATGAATTATCAAATCGCATGGATTGATGAGAATAACCAAGTTGCATTTATTTCAGCAGCAGGAAATTTCTTTGATCCTGCAACAATGTACGAGCATCCAATGAGCAATATTCCAACTGTGAGCACATTAACACCTATGATCGTATCATCGGATTTTGGTGACGGATTAAATTGTTTTGATCCTATTGAAATAGGAGCTCTGAGCTGTAATACTGAATTCTATGCTTTGGACTATTTTGGACCAGTTGCTCTGGATGTGGAGTTTGAAGTAGAATTGAATCCAGCAACACCAGTGCTTAAGTTTGCTTGGGACGAAAAAGAATTTAATGACATTTTTCAAATATTTTATGCGGGTGCCTTAATTTTTGAAACAACGGCTGATCAATACGCTGCTGCAGTTGAAGTTCCACTAAATGGTCAAGATAATAGTGTCAAAATTAGAATTCAAAATACAACACCTGGTTCTTTTAGCGAATGGGAATTCCAATTCCTAAATTGCTGCGAAGCACTTGAATGTACACCAGATGTATCTAATGACGTAGTAGTGGATATTACTGGAGATGCCTGTCTAGCGACTTTTACAATTCAATCCGGATTTTTATGCGACGATAATTCTATATATGATTGCACACATTTTGTAAATGATCCTACTGAAGAAATTCAATTAGATTTAGGCACAACTTGTGAAGAAAGTGTTGTAGAAAGTCCAAGCGGATGTAGAAACTTAACTGGCACAATCAATGCTTCATTATTGAATGGTGTTTACACCATGGATTTCAGTAACATTGATGACTACAATTATTATAAAGATCTAATCGAATACCCAGTAAATGCGAATTATGCAGACGGATATTACAATCTATTTGGTAGTGGCTCTCTCTGTGGAATTCCATTTGACGGTATCACAATAATTCTGTTTGTCAACATTGCACAGTTTACTTTCAATGCACATTCTCTGACAATCACAGCAGATTATAATTTAAGCTCATCATTTGGTGATGATTGTGAGGATTGTTCAGAAGAATATGATGCTATTTATTCCCAAATCTTGAATGGGTGGCAATTTGATGTAAGAGGGTATACAAGTATTACTTCTAGTGGACTGACATACTTTGACGCAGAGACACAATTATCAGAAACTTACACAAGATGGTATGAAACACAATGTGGTGTAGTTAGCGCAAACTATGAACTACAGGCAAGCGACGTAGAAAATATTCTTGAGAGTTGGAGCCTCTATACCCAAGATGGGAATGGTAACTATACAATACTAGTTCAATCGGCAGGAGATGCATTGGACTGTATAGAAACTATAATTGGAAATGACCAAAGTGTAAGTCGTATTGCAAGTACGGAAACAGAAAGTTTGGAACGCATAAGACTATTTCCTAATCCAGCTTCAGACTTCTTTATGATGAGCTTCGGAAGCACGAAAGAACAAGTCGCGCTCTTGGAGGTATACGATGTCACTGGCCGCAAACACTTATCACAGAGCTTAAATATTTCTGAGGGAGAGAACACAGTGCGTGTTGAAAGTGAAACATTGGGGTCAGGTGCCTATGTGCTGAGCCTCAAACTGGAAGATGAGGAATATTCTGCTCAACTCATTATTCTAAAAGATTAACCAACTACAATAATTTACTATCATGAAAAAATCAATATTATATATCTGTGTTGTTTTATTTTCTGTTCAATTGATTGCGCAACCAGAAGTAGAGCCATTTGTATTTGACGAAGCTATAAAACAATCAAACTTGGTTACACCCCCAAGTCCTAATGCAGCTTCATTAGGCCAATTTGGAGAATACTCCTTGGATATGTATACGGGCGCATTAAACTTGAATATCCCAATTTATACTTTGACGGGTTTTGCAAGTGCGCATAACATTTCTCTGAGCTATAATGGATCTGGATTCAAACCAAATGTTGTTCCTTCCTGGGTTGGAATAGGATGGAATTTAAATGCCGGAGGTGTTGTAACTAGGAGTGCAATAGGAAAACCCGATACAGATGAAAATTATTTTGGGAAAGATCAGTTTGAATGGTTGGAAGGCAATGATAAAACCCTGATTAACTATCAAAATATTGATCAGATTATGAATGAACCTTGTACTTGGGAGGTTCAACCAGATTTGTACCAATTGAATGCAGGTGGGCTCAGTGCAACATTTGTAATAACTCCAGACGGAGAAATTGTAATGCGCGATTTTAATGAGGTGAGTTCCATTACCAGACTTGGAGGAGGCAATACATTTAAGATGGTAGATCAAAGTGGCAATACGTATTGGTTTGATGTTCTAGAGCATTCTGAACAAGAAGAAGATGCCTCTGAACCACCCTACTGTGTTATTCCTGAATATATTTCTTCATGGTATTTAAGTTCAATCCAACCAGCTTTTTCAAATGAGAAATACATATTTAATTATGCTGATAAAGGATATTCTGAAATTATAAGTAATCCTGAACTGTCAGTTTCATACTCCTATGGAGAAACAGATCCAC
>CALCMJ010000017.1 GCA_937967615.1 uncultured Saprospiraceae bacterium | reverse complement strand
GGGAGGATGGGAGAAGAGCTCAATACCTTGTGGGAGAAGGAGCGAAGGGGCAGCTTTATAAGCATTTTCCATATATATTAAAAAAGCCTTAACAGTCTAAATGGAATGGATATGTCTATTCAATTGTTATACCTTTATAGTATGAGTCGTATGATAAAATCCATATCCCTTTTCTTTGTCCTTAGCTGTGTAGTATTTACGATGCAGGCTCAGGATAGTTGGCATTTGCTGGCTCAGGTAGAAATCACCAAGTCTTATGATCCAGAATTTGGTATAGAAACTATGATTCCTACAATAAGTAAGTCCACGCATGAATTGAATGGACAAACTGTAGTCTTGAAGGGATTTATAATTCCTCTAACGGGGGAGGTAGAGCAGAGTCATTTTATGTTTTCAAAATTTCCACAAAACATGTGTTTCTTTTGTGGAAAAGCTGGACCAGAGTCTGCCATTCAAGTCTTCATGAAAGGAGGAAAAAAACTTCCATTTACTTCTGAAAAAATAATACTTCAAGGAAGGCTCATAATTCAAAATGATACATCTAGCGGTCTTTTGTACACAATGGAAGATGGTGAAATAATAAATTAATATGAAAGCAATTCGACAAATACAAATACTTCTCCTTTGCTTCTTTGTAGTCGCAGGAAGTGCACAGGAAAAAAAAGCGCCTAGTTTGTGGAAAACGCTTTCTAAGATTACCTACAAAAAGGAGTATGATGAGTTGATGGGTTTTAAAATAGACAAACCTGTCTTTAGCGATGCCATAAAGAACATGGCAGACAAAGAAGTAACCGTTAAGGGTTATATCATCCCTGTAGAAGGATACAAATCCCACAATGAATTTATACTCTCTGCCTTCCCATATAACATGTGTTTCTTTTGTGGAGGAGCAGGTCCAGAAACAGTTATGGAGGTTGAAGCGATTGAAGGTGTGGAGTACACCGCAGAGCCCATAGTGCTCAAAGGCAAGCTGACCTTAAACGCTGAGGATATTAATAGATTGATGTTCCTGTTAACGGATGCGGTCATTGTTGACTAATCCTTTTTAACGTCTACACGACAGCATTTTCATTTCTCATTTCATTTAGACAAGTACGTACCGAATACTTTACTATTTTCGTGCATAAACTCTACAAATTAAAGAGAATATAGAGCATACAGATTCTGAAAAAGTTCTTGATTCTATTAAGATGTCAAGAATTGTTGCACCCATACTGATTGGACTGTTGGTTGTCGCATATATGATGTGGAGACAGCTAGATATGGACCAGTTCAGAGAGATTCCCTGGACACGTCTAACAATTTTCTGGATAGGCATGTCTATCTTCCTTTATGTACTGAGACATTTGTTCTATGCTTGGCGTTTAAAGATCCTCACCGGATCTGCTTTTAGTTGGTCAAAGTGCATAGAACTTATTTTTATCTGGGAATTCTCTTCAGCCGTTTCCCCTAGTAGCATCGGTGGTTCTGCTGTTGCTTTGTTTTTACTCGCTCAGGAAAAAATAGGTGCTGCAAAAACAGTCTCAGTGATTCTGTATACCATGGTCCTGGATACCTTGTTTTTTTTGATTACAATTCCTTTGTTGGCATTTACCATAGGACCTGACGTCATTCGTCCTGGCTTGACAGAGTTTAATCTCTCAGGATATACACTTACGTTGTTTATAATTTACATTTTTATCTTCTCCTATGGCATCATGTTTTTTTACGGCTTGTTCTTCAGTCCAGAAAAAATTCGCGGGTTTTTATATTGGCTTTCAAAATTTAAATTTCTAAAACGCTGGAAACGCGATCTTGTACGCATAGGAAGTGATGTCATGCAAACAGCTAAAGAAGTGAGTGAGCAAGGGATGGGATTTCACCTCAAAAGTTTCTTTGCTACAACAGGTGCATGGATAACACGTTTTCTTGCAATTAACTGTTTGATCATTGCATTAATTCCAGAAACGCCTTTAGACAGTTTTACACAATACCTTCTTTATGGTAGGGCAGAGATAATGCATTCCATCACACAATTTAGTCCTACTCCTGGTGGTGCTGGCGTTATGGAATATCTTTTTGGCGGATTCTTCACAGATTATATCCCTAAGGGAATCGCTTTCCTTGTTGCCTTATTATGGCGCATCATTACTTACTATCCTTATCTCATCATAGGTGTTATAATTATTCCAAACTGGATCCGTAAGATCATGAATCGTCGAAGAATAGAGAAGTTAGAGAGTGCATAAAAATAATTTGTGCGATACCTTATTCTATAAGCCGCTGGCTTCTTGAATAAGGCCCGGGCTATTCCAGGGGTTCCGTCTCTGCGAGACAGCCTACGGCTCCCTTCCTATCCCTATCGCGAGACTCTCCGCTCAAACTAAGAAAATGTAAACTATCAGATTTAGACGCAGTAAGTACTGCAGGTTTTCTTTATTTGTTTGCCATATAATTCTTTCTTAAAGATGGTCCTGTTTTATGGCTGCTAACTCATCTTCGGTTTTTAAAAAATCAAAGGTCTTGTATTTAAGCTCTCAGCTTATAATTTCCTAATTTACCGCCATGAAGTATTTGAAATGGCTTTTGGCACTTATCTTCGTTTTGATCGTAATTGCATTTTTATTCTTACAGATCACAAATGAAAAGGAACCCGTGGGTTCAACTGGTTCACAAGCAGATAAACTGGCAATGGATATGCAAAATGCATTGAATAAAGACAGCTTTGATAAGCTTAATTATTTGCAATGGACCTTTTTTAGAGGTAAGCATCACTATCGTTGGGACAAAAAAAATAATGTTGCAGAAATCCAATGGGATGACAACAGAGTGATCATGCATTTAGATTCCAAAGTAGGGAGAGCCTTCCAGAATCAAGCACCTGTTTTAGATACCATTCAAAGAAACGCATTGATAAACACTGCCTGGAAATATTGGTGTAATGATTCCTTCTGGCTTATTGCGCCTTTCAAAGTTTTTGACCCAGGAACAACACGCAGCATTGTAGAAGAAAACGGAAAAACAAAACTTAAGGTGAGTTATCATGCTGGAGGAGTGACTCCTGGAGATGTCTATTTATGGGAGTTAGATGAAACAAAAAAACCAACAGCTTGGAAAATGTGGACAAGTATAATCCCTAAAAAAGGATTTGAGACCAGCTGGGAAAAATATGTAGAGCTACCTGGAGGAACACTCATCTCCACATTCCACAGCAATGCCCTTATAGAGATGGAAATGAAAAACATTAAGGCTGCACATAATATGTCAGAACTTGGTTGGCTTGAAGACACATTTAAATACAAATAGGCAAGATGCAAATAGTCTCTTACAATGTAAATGGCTTAAGGGCTGCCATCAAGAAAGGCTTGATAGAATGGCTAAAAGAAAACAAGAAAATTGATATTTTCTGTGTTCAAGAAACCAAGGCTCACTTGGACCAGATTCCTATTGCCCTCTTTGAAGAAATTGGGTATCATGTCTATTGGGAACAAGCAGTAAAAAAGGGATATAGTGGAGTGGCTACATTCTCTAAGACGAAGGCAAGTAAAGTAGTAAATGGTATAGGGATAGATACATACGATAATGAGGGGAGAGTCTTGAGAACAGACTTTAAGGACCTCACAGTTGTTAATATTTATTTTCCTTCTGGTTCTAGTGGTGAAGAACGACATCAAGTCAAATTGGATTTCCTAAAAGATCTTTATCCTGAAATGATGGCTCTTAAGAAGAAACGTAAAAATCTTGTTGTTCTTGGTGATTACAATATTGTACATGGAGATTTAGATATACACAATCCTACAAGAAAAGATAAACCCTCTGGATTCCGTCCAGGAGAACGTGCTTGGATGGATAATTGGTTCACTACAGGATTCCATGACGCCTTTCGTTTAAAGTATCCTAAGAAACAAGAGTTTAGTTGGTGGAGTTATAGAACAGGTGCTAGACCAAGAAACAAAGGCTGGAGAATTGATTACATTTCTGTTTCTGATAAACTTGCTCCGCTTGTAAAAAAATCTGGTCATTATCAAGATGCTATGCACTCTGACCACTGTCCTGTTTGGGTAGATTTAAAAATGTAATTTATGTTACTGTGTCTTGAGTTTGTCTAAAAACTCTTGGAGGCGAGGAATATCTTTCTCCTGATTCGTAGCTAGTGTAATTGCTTTTTCAATCGCCTTGATGGCTTCTTTTTTATCTTCTTTCAGGAGTTTTATTTTTGCTCGTTGTTCAAAATAAAGAGGATCGTTACCATTTAACTTGATTGCCTTGTCTATCCACTTTTCACTTTCTTTGATTTGCTTTTTATCTGGCGTTTCTAATATGTATGTTTCTGATAGTCTTCGCATTTCAACATGGTCTTCTTTGTTCCGTTTTATGAGATAGCGTTCTGCAAACTCTAAATACTTACTCTTGTTCTCTTCGTCATGCAGTCTAGTAAGAAAATACTTGTGTGCATTTACAACATTGTTATGCGGATCTATATGTCCAAAAAGTTCTATTGCTTTTTCAAGAGTAGGTCTAGGATAGCCATTATACAAAGTATTATAGATTAAATGTTCTAGCGTGTTACGCACTTTTTCTTCACCTAAATGTGCATTAAACTTGTCGATGTTTTCTACAAGAAAATTATACTCTTCTGATCTAGTCGTATAAACAAAATCGTGGATAAACTTAATGTTTACTTCCGTTAACAATTCTTGCTGAGTTTCTAAATATTTTCTAGCTGCTTCTCTATGTGTTCCATCCATAAGCTGCATTCTGAAATATGCTTCTTGTAACAAAATCTCTGGAGGTAATTCCATTTCGCCATCTAAAACAAAAAGAATTTTTTCCCCAGCTTCTTCTGAAGTATTGTTAACTGGCTCAGTGGGCTTTATTATAGGGTTTGCCCTCTTCTGCGCAGGCGCCGTTGCAATAACTTCTTCCTTAAGGATTGGTGCTGGTACCGCTGCAACTGGCGCAGGTGTGGTGGTAGGGGCAGGCGTGTAAGGTTCTGTAATCGCTTTCGCAATATTTAATAACTCCTTAGGACTTAAAACACCATTGTCCATCTTTATCCTGACATTGCCATACTTATCTAGAATTAACACTGTGGGCAAAAAGACCACTTCGTATTTCAAATCTATAGCCTTTCCTATTTCAGTATCCATGTCATATTTCACATTGATAAAATTGCTGTTGAAATATGCAGCAACTTGATCATCCATGAAAGTTAAATCTTGTTTTTTACATGGCTTGCACCATTTGGCATAGGTGTCTACAAAAATGTTTTTATCCTGCTCTTGGGCTATTTGTAATAAATTAGCCAATTCAGTATTAGAATAAAAACTTATACTGCTCTGTGCGGAAACAAAGCAAAAGTGAAAGGACAATAAAACTATAATGAGGCTTCGAAGTTGCATTTAAATTTACCGCGTTTGTGTGATTCTTTTTAAAATTTGCTCATACGGTCCTACCTCTTCGCCTTTTTTCTTCATGTCTTTCATGTCTTTTTCAAGATGTTTTATTGCATCTTCTTTCTTCCCGTTTTGAATCAAGATTTTTGTGTACAATACTGTGTTATCAAAATTCTTTTCTAATTTCAATAAGTTCTTTGCAAGATCTTCTGCGAGCTTTTTGTTTTCCTTCTCTGCTTTAAAACTGCTCAATAGACTATTAATAGCCCACTTAGATTCCTTAATGTCCTTTTTACATATTTTTTTACCATACTCCTTCATGGCATCCAAGTAATTCTCAAAATTTCCTGAATCTCTACAATAGCTCGCATTACTTTTATACTTGAATGCATTGGCCTTGTCCTTAGATACATTCTGGCCTACTTTCTCTATCGCTTCTGATACTAGATCATAGTAGTCATATTCTATTGCCTTGTATACTGTGTTCGTTCCAGCCTCTAATACTTTATCTTCATAGACTTCCAATCCCTTCATGTCTACAATTAGATCTTTGTTCTCTTGGAGTTGATCAAATATTCCTGAATCTATTTCATTTGCTGCTGCAAATAAAAACTGAACTTCTTGTTCCTTTGTTATGTCAGGTTTTGATCTTAAATAATCATTCGCAATTTTAAGACTTTCCTTTTTAGACTTATTTAATTCTGTAACATAATTCAACATAAAATCAAAATCACGTTTTCCACTTTCATAGTCTTCTACAAATTCTTCAGATCTGTCATACTTAGATAAGGCTTTCTCTGCTTCTTTAAGAAGGTCTTTTGCCGCTCTGAATCCTTTAATCTTGTGCACCACTTTCCCGTCGCCGTTTATAAAAAACATAGTTGGATAGGCACTGACTGGATATTTGGATCCAAATCTTCTGCCTTCCTTCTTTTCCATATCTAGCTTAATGCTTACAAAATTGGCATTGAAGAATTCTCCTACCTTTTCGTCTGGGAATACTTGCTTTGACAATTTTTTACACGGACCACACCAGGTTGTATAGGAATCTACAAACATGATCTTGCCTTCAGTTTTTGCCTTTTCTAAAGCAATTTCCCATTCGTCTTGCACAAACTCAATTCCTTGAGAAAAGAGACCTGTCGTCGCAATGGAAAGTATAAATAAGAGTTGTATTGTTTTCATATTGTGGAATCTAAAGAGGAAACGCTATATACTGTAAAGGAATTGTCCACAAAATTAGTTCTAAAAACTCTTCATTTGAGTTTCTTAAGGTTTTTTTAACTTACAATCAGCTTATTATAGGCTGTTTTGGTGCTTAAGTTGTCCATATATCTATTTATACAGGACTTGAATAATGAAAATATAGATGATATCTAAAAGAGATTTATTTTTAGCAAGTGTGGGTCAGACAAGTCCTCTGCCTTTGGCATTGGATGTAGCGCATGCAGAAGGGGTATATATTCACAGTACTGACGGTAAACAATTTTTGGATCTGAATTCTGGTATATCTGTAAGTTCCCTAGGCCATAGACATCCCAAAGTTATAGAGGCAATACAAACTCAGCTTGGAAAATATATGCACACTATGGTCTATGGAGAACATTTGCAATCTCCACAGATAGAATTTGCCCAACTCCTTTTGTCAAAATTAGACCCCACATTTCAGAGTGTTTATTTTGTCATGACAGGAACAGAAACTGTTGAATTAGCAATCAAACTAGCAAGGCGACATTCTGGAAGAACGAAAATATTTTCTTGCAGAAATGCTTACCATGGAAGCACACTTGCTGCTGAAAGTTTAAGAAGTGATATAGATTTTACAATGCATTTTCAACCAAGTATGCCTGGTGTTGAACATTTAGATTTTAACTCTTTTGATGATCTCAACAAAATAGATGCACATACTGCCGCAGTAATTATGGAACCTGTTCAAGCAGAAGCTGGTGTCAAACCGCCCAACGATGACTACTTAAAAGCTGTGCGTAAAAAGTGTTCAGAACATTCTGTTCTTTTTGTTCTAGATGAAATTCAAACTGGGTTTGGGCGAACAGGAAAATTATTTGCTCATCAAAAATATGGTGTTGTTCCTGACATTCTTTTAATTGGAAAATCAATGGGAGGAGGAATGCCTATTGGGGCTTGTGTAAGCTCAAAAGAAATTATGAGCTGTATCACTAAAAACCCTGCACTTGGACATATCACTACTTTTGGTGGCCATCCTGTATGCGCAAGTGCTGCACATGCTAATCTGTCTGTATTGCTAGAAGAAAACATTATAGATGAGGTTCTTGAAAAAGAACTATTCATACATGACAACTTACAACACGAACTTA
This sequence comes from uncultured Saprospiraceae bacterium, assembly GCA_937967615.1. Taxonomy (GTDB): domain Bacteria; phylum Bacteroidota; class Bacteroidia; order Chitinophagales; family Saprospiraceae; genus CALCMJ01. The sequence goes on along the minus strand of CALCMJ010000017.1, from coordinate 54,340 downwards.
TTTCAGAAATACGCAGTTCAGGGCTCATGATGGCTGTAGAACTAAGCAGGAAAAAATATCTGAAGCATGTCGTAAATCATACCATTGAACAGGGAGCTCTTATAGATTACTTCTTGTTTAATAGAAAAAGTTTCAGGCTTGCTCCTCCTCTTATAATTTCTAAAAATGAGATTAAACGTGCCTGTGGTATTTTAATGAAGGCAATGGACTTTGCACAAAAACAATATGCCCATTAGCTTAACTCAAACTGAATGTATTTTATTTTTAAGTTTTTCTCCAGATGCATTTTCTCGTAGTATGTTTTGAATTCTAATTCCTCTAAGAATAGGGGAGAGCTGTAGATATCATCATTGCAATAATTCACCTTTACGTTCTCTTCTTTAAAAACGTCTAAACTAAAATTGTAGAGTAATGTATTATCCGTCTTCAAATGACACAAAGCATTTTTTTGTAACACTTTTTTATACCTGTCTAAAAATGGCTTAGCTGTTAGCCTGCGATTCGCTTTTGAGTTTTTCAAAAAGGGATCTGGAAAAGTTATCCAAATTTCTGAAACTTCTCCCGCCCCAAAAAAGAGCTCTAGCTGTTCAATTCTTGTTCTCAAAAAGACGACGTTTTCCAGCTTGTTCTGAAGAGCCATTCTTGCCCCCTTCCAAATGCGTGCACCTTTCACATCTAGGCCAATAAAGTTCTTCTCAGGGTATTTTTCTCCTAGGGCAAGACAATATTCTCCTCTGCCACAGGCTAATTCCAGTACAACAGGATTACTATTCTTAAAATGCTTATTCGCCCAATTCCCCTTCAAATCCATCAATTTCCCATTTTGTCCCGTTAAGGACGGATTCTCATAATCAAAGTTTTGAAAAACATTGCTATAAGTGCTTAATTCCCCAAATTTTAGGAGTTTATTTCTTTTTACCATAATTATCTGACAAAAATAAACATATCAGGACGCATTCAAAGAATTGGATTCGTTTATGAAACGCAAGATATTTCCCTATTTTCGCGACGCAAAAGAAATACATTTGAAAAAACTAATCATTATCCTACTCTGCTTTAGCGCATTCGGTGCAAATGCACAGTCACAAAAGATAGGTGTTCGCGCCGGTTTAAATCAATCATGGCTTAGTGGACCACTAGAAGTGAATGAGACTATGACTAGAAGCGGTGGCTTTCATTTTGGCTTAAACTATTCCTATTACTTCAATGACTTTTTTGGTTTGAGATTTGAAATTGTATATAATCAGAAAGGAGTGACACAGCAGTATTTAGGAGATGCGTATTATATTCTTAGAAAGGGGGATGAACGTCTTGTTGATTATGGAGACACTGATTATCTTTTATCTATCTCTAATGGATATCTATCTATTCCCGTTTCTGCTTCATTGTATGTCCGACCAAAAATTGAAATTTTTGGAGGTGCAAGTATTGACTTCCTAATTAGTCCTACAGCAAGAGGCCGAATTGATTATGAGAGTAATGATTTCCCTGAGGGTATTTTCTTTACCCAATCCTTAGATTATAATTATTATAATGATGAGGCTGCACGTGCAAACATTTTCAATAATGCATCAATTGCTTTAATCGTTGAAGAAGAACCACTTCCTATACCTAGAGTAATTGGAGGATATTATTTCTTTGACGATAAAGATGGAAACAGATTTCGCCCCGTGGATTTTAATGTCCATGCTGGACTTAATTATTTTCTCAACACAGGTTTCTTTGTTGGTGCAACATTGCATTATGGATTAACAGATGTTACGAGAGACCAAATGGATGTTTCCTTAAGAGAGTTGAATCCTGATAATTCCTTTATCTTCAGACAAGATAAGGACCATCAGTTATCCTTACAGTTTTCTTTAGGTTTCCGTTTCTAAGCTTATTCAATCGTATTTGAGATGACTTTATTTGAGATGACTTTTCAGTGCACCTATGTGCTGAGAAGCTAAACGCTACAACTTGTAAAAAAAAAAGGGCACATAATCACTTATATACCCTTCCTTCGAATCTATCTTTGTCTTAGTAACTTAAAGCGTTGCTTAATACAACTGGACCTGCTTTCAAGAATTCCTCTTCTCCATCATCTACAAATTGATCAATATTCTTGGTAAATAAAGACACTAAGTGTTCTTCTTTTTTGTCATATGCTTCTGTATCATCCCATGTAGACCTTGGATCAAGTATCTGTTTAGGAATTCCGTCCATGATTACTGGCACAGCTAATCTAAATGCCCCATAGGCAAGAAAGGCAGTGTTTTCAAGCTTATTTTCTAAGATGGCAGAAATCATTGCTCTAGTATACTTCAAAGGAATTCTTTTTCCTTCACCGTATTCACCACCGGTCCATCCTGTGTTAATAAGCCATACATTTACATCGTGTCTTTCTATTTTTTCACCTAACATACTTGCATACACCTTAGGGTGTAGGGGTAGAAACGGTGCTCCAAAACAAGAAGAAAATGTTGCAAGTGGTTCATTTATTCCTTCCTCCGTTCCTGCAACCTTAGACGTATAGCCAGAGATAAAATGATACATAGCTTGTTCCTTCGTTAGTCTTGAAATAGGAGGGAGAATTCCAAATGCATCACAAGTGAGAAAGAAAATATTACTAGGAATTCCTCCCTTAGTATCTGTCTTAAGATTTTCTATATGTTCCAATGGATAGGATACACGTGTGTTCTTTGTTATGCTACTACTTTCAAAATCCGGCGTTACCCCGTCTTCTTGCATCACAATGTTTTCTAAGAGTGCTCCTTTTTTGATTGCTCCATAAATTTGCGGCTCTTTTTCTGCACTGAGTGATATACACTTTGCATAACAACCTCCTTCAAAGTTGAATACTCCATTTTCGCTCCATCCATGTTCATCGTCGCCTATCAGCTTTCTTTCTGCGTCAGCAGAAAGAGTTGTTTTACCCGTTCCAGATAAACCAAAAAATAATGCTGTGTCTCCTTCCTTTCCAATGTTTGCAGAACAGTGCATTGGTAAAACCCTATCTGAAAGCGGTAAGCTAAAGTTCAGTACTGAAAAAATTGATTTTTTAATTTCTCCCGTATATCCTGTTCCACCAATAATAACTCGCTTTTTCCCAAAATGGATGATTGCAAAGTTTTCTTGTCTAGTTCCGTCTGTCTTGGGGTCTGCTTTAAATTCCGGTGCGCACAATATTGTCCAGCTATCCATGTCTTCGTTTTCTCCTGCGGTCTGGATGAACATGTTGTGGAAGAATAATGCACTGTATGGGTTTTCTGCATACAATTTCACGTGGATTTTATACGCGTCATCAGATCCCGCATACGCATCCATTTCATAAAGCTCCTGCTCGTCCATGTAGGCCATCAGTTTAGCTTCTAGTGCATTGTATTTGTCCTCAGAGAAAGGTTTATTTACTTTTCCCCAGTCTACTAGGACTCGTGTGTTCTTCTCCTTGACAATAAATCTGTCTTGAGGAGATCTACCTGTATACTTCCCTGTAAGAATATTCAAGGCTCCTGTAGAAGTCCTGATTCCTATCTTTTTTTCTAGAATGTGCTTTTCAAGTGTGGAAGGGTCTAAGTTGCTATGTTGTAGTTTTCGAAATGATATGTTATTTAAAATTGCTGTGTTTGCTCTCAAAATGTTTTTTTTAGAGTTTACGATTTAATAATATCAATACAACATTACAAAGCTAGGAAAGTAGATGCGTATACTTTTCGGTTTTCAGTAAGAAGCCTTCTTTTTTTGGAGATCTAATTAGTGTACACTACACATAAAGTGCATGCTGGGTGACAAATCTCAGAGGATTTTAAAGTCTTAAGGAAATGTTAAAATATTATTGATTATTCTAAAGTGTTCCTTTGACTGAAAGAATAAAATTTCTTCCTGCTCCACTTACTCCTGATGAAAATGTTCTGTAATGCAGGTCTAAGATATTTTCTACTCCAAATGACAAACTATACTTATCAGAAATTGTGTAAGAACTATAGAGGTTCCATGTTTGCCAAGCAAGAGATCCTTCAGGAGTTGCTAGTTCTGGATTATCAACAGATCCTCCAAAATCGTCTAGCTTTTTAGCTCCGTTAAAGCGATAGGTACATCTTGCTCTAAAGCTATTTCGCTTATACGCTATTTCTGCTTTTCCGTAAAGAGGTGGTATATGTCCCAGTGCTGTGCTCACATCATCTTCGTCAAAAGCCTTACCCCTTATTACACTTAGATCTGCCCGTAGTGCTAAGTGGTTTGAAATATCCATATCCCCATTAAACGATATACCATACACTTTAGCCTTGTTCGAATTCACATTTGCAACTACCGCTAGTGCGTTCCCATTATACATATAGCTTGTGCTTCCATCAATAAGCATAAAGTCCCTGCGAACTATAGCATCTCTAAGCTGCGTATAAAAGCTGTTTATTCTGAGAGTGAAATTTTGTATCTCATATCCTACTCCTATTTCTGCGTTCCATGTCTTTTCTGGTTTTAGCTCTGGATTAGGCACTGAAATTTCATCTACTTTTACTCTGATCTTTGCTAAATCATCAATGTTGGGCGCTCTGAAAGACGATCCTGCATTTGCATACAGACTGATCTTGTCCATATTGTAAGAAAGGCTGCTGAGAAAGCTCACGTTGCTATTTGAGTTTTCAATTCCTTCATAGAAATACTCTGGCCATTCAAAGAAATTATCTCTATTGTACAGCAACTTAGTTTTTGAATAGGAATAGCGCATTCCCACTTGCCAATCCGTTTTGGGATTGATGGCCAATCCAGTCTTCAAATATAGACCAGATAACAACATACTATTATCACCACTTGGATATCTTGTAAACACGGACGGGCTAGCAGTAGATGTGAGGTCATTATATTGGAGTTCTCCACCTGCTCTTATATTGAAGTTTTTTGTTACATCTTTTGAGAGGTCAATGGAGCTTCCAAGTACATGTAAGTCCTCATAGTTTTCTTCTGATTCTTCAGCATTAAAATTTCTACTTATTCGGTCTTCATCTATACGTTGGTAAGAATTAATTATATAGAGTTCGTCAAACCATTTCCCGTCTCCTTTCACTTTTGTATTCAGCGATGCTAAAAAACGGTTTTGCGGACCATAATACCACTCTGCAAACGCGAGTCCACCTCCATCTCGCTCTGCTAAACGGTCATACCTAGGCACATCACTACTTGTAGAGTACTGGAGGTTTAAATTAAAGTCTACTTTTTCTTTGGGTACATACCTAAGCTTAGCAAAAAAATCATCCTGAGAATATCCTGTTCCTATTTGTAATTCTTCTTCCTGATTTGTCTTAAGTACATCCACTCCATTTACAACTTCTACATAGTCTGGTCGTTTACCAAAATCTGGATATTTAGAATCTCTGTTTTTTCCTGAGCGCAAATCACCAAAACTACTTCTTGTATAAGCAAAGATTCCAGAATAATTTCTATTCCCAAATTCTAAATTTGCATGCAATGTTCTTTCTGAATTCGCACTAGCCACTCTTGCAAAAACTGTTGGTTTTAATGTAAGTTCTTCGCTTAGCTTTCCAGTCTTTGATCTAAAATGCAAAACTCCTCCTATGGCATCACTCCCATAAATTATGGAACCAGGACCAAACAAAACTTCTGCTTGTTCCAAAACCATCTCATCTATTGTAATCGCGTTTTGTAAATGGCCACTTCTATAAATTGCGTTATTCATTCTTACACCATCAAGCACAAGAAGTATTTTATTTGCTTCAAATCCTCGTATGATGGGACTACCTCCTCCCATCTGACTCTTTTGGATAAAGACCGTACCGTTTTTTTCTAAGAGGTCCGCTGGTGTTTGTGCCTCTAGTTCTGCGATTTCCTGCGCAGTTAAAATTTCTGCCTGTAGTAGAACTCCTGATTTCACTTTTTCATTTCTGCCAATGATAACAACTTCTTCTATTTCTGTATTATCCGGATTCAAGACTACCTGAAATCCTCTTTCTTTTATTTCTTTAAAGCTGAGTTCTAATTCTTTATAAGAAATGTAAGTAAACCGTATTAAATCTTGGTCCTCAGGGTCCTTCTCAAAGATTACTTTTCCGTCAATATCAGAAGAGGCAACTGCTTTATCATTCAGAAATACTTGTACGCCTATAAGGGGTGTGCTATCTAAATCTGATACTAGAATCTTAGTTTGAGAAAAAAGATAAGAAGAGAATAACAAGAGAAATAGAATACTACTCGCTCTTAGGCAGTTTGATCGTAAACGTAGTGCCCTCGCCCTCTGCAGATTTCTTGACAAATATTTTTCCTTTATGATAGTTTTCAATAATTCTCTTTGCTAATGATAAACCCAAACCCCAGCCTCTTTGTTTAGTAGAATAACCTGGTTTAAATACTGTTTTTTGCTTGTTTGCTGGTATTCCCTTTCCTGTATCTGAAAGATCGATGCAAACATAATTATCTTCTTGATAAATTGTAGCAGATATTTTGCCTTTTCCGTCCATTGCGTCAAGAGAATTGCGTAATAGGTTTTCCACGACCCAATCAAAGAGGTGTTGATTGATCATTACAAAATATGCAGGGTCTTTTTTAGGAAAAACAAACTCTACCTTCTTTGGTGAGCGTTTCATCATATAATTCTGACAAGCAATCAGTTCTTTATGGATATTTGTTCGTTCCAGTTTAGGTGCAGATCCTATCTTAGAAAACCTATCAGCAACTAGATCTAGACGATTCACATCATTCATTAACTCATTCAGAATTTCCTGTTCCTCATCTTTCCCTTCAAGACGTTCTCTTAATATTTCTATCCATGCCATGATCGCACTGATAGGAGTTCCTAGTTGATGAGCAGTTTCTTTTGCCATTCCTGCCCACACCCTATTCTGTTCTGAGCGACGAGTCACATTAAATCCTATATACCCCAATGCGATAAATGATGCTAACAATAAAAGTTGCACCAATGGAAAATATTTTATGTACTCGTAGAGCTTAGAGTTTTTAAAATAAAATTTAGTTGAATACCCCTGTGATCCTTTCTGGGGTACGATTCCTCCTTCTATAAGTTTGGCAATTTCTTTTTGTAAAAACTCCTGATCATCTATGAATTGCTCATCTCCAAAATTAAAGCCCTCTAAGACTCCATTCTCACCTTCTATGATGATAGGAATATTATCAAAACTTTCTAAAATTTGAAGAGGAAGACCTATCTCCTCTTGCATATTGGCTGTGTCGTTTACCTCTTCCAGAGCTTTTGAGTAAAGCAGCACATAGTTCTTTTCTAGTTCAGCAAGTTTCCTAGCAAGGTAATTTGCGTAGACCATAGTAACGATGGCAAATATTATTCCCATGATTGCCAGGTAAATTTTCCACCTTGATTTACGCTTATAAATGTCCATTTGAGATTGTATCTGTTTCTCTGGTCTAAAATTAGCATTAATAAATAGCACCTCTAAGTTAATGAAACTGTTTTCTCTACTATCTTCGCATAATGATTCTTGAAGAAAAGAAGAATATTCGCGATTTGAGTTTGGAAGAACTGGAAGAAACCTTCCTCGCTATGCAAGAACCCGCCTTCAGGGCTAAGCAGATATACCAGTGGCTTTGGCACAAGGGTTGTCACTCTTTTGAAGAGATGACTAACCTTTCTAAAGCTCTCAGGCTTAAATTGGAAGAGAAATTTGAGTTTCGCAGAATAGAAGCAGATGTAGAGCAAAAAAGCACAGATGGTACAATTAAGTTTCGTTTTAGACTTCACGACAATTCTCTCATAGAATCTGTGCTCATCCCAGTTGACAAGGATAAGCGATATACCGTTTGTGTTTCCTCTCAAGTAGGTTGTAGTCTCGCATGTAGTTTTTGTGCAACAGGAAAGATGAAGCGTATGCGAAATCTGAGTGCGGCAGAAATTTATGATCAAGTCTACTTAGTGAATGAACGCTGCATGCAAGAATATTCTAATCCTATCACAAACATTGTGTATATGGGCATGGGCGAACCTCTTCTTACTTACAAAAATGTAATGCAAAGTATAGAGCTTATAAGTTCGCCAGACGGCATGGGAATGTCTTCGCGTAGAATTACAATTAGCACTGCCGGCATATCCAAAATGATTAAAAAATTAGCGGATGATAACAGTAAGGTAAATCTAGCTCTCTCCTTGCATGCGGCTGATGATGAAAAGCGTGATAAAATAATGGCAATCAATGAACAGAACAATTTAGCTTCTCTTATGGAGGCCTTAAGCTACTACTATCAAAAAACCAAAAACAGAATTAGCTACGAATACATTGCATTTAAAAATTTTAATCTTACAAATCAAGATGCTGACAATCTCATCGCCATGTGTAAGCCATTTCCTGTCCGTGTAAATATTATTGAATACAATCCCATTGACGGGGTAGACTTTGAGCGCGCAGAACAAAACACTGTTGATAATTTTGCGGCACGTGTGAGAAGGGCAGGTATTATGATCACGATTCGGCGAAGTAGGGGAAGAGATATAGATGCGGCATGTGGGCAGCTTGCAAATAAGGGATAAGGAGTTTAGGTATTTGTGTTGACTTTTAGATTCTCTATAGAGTAGACTATATCTGAACTTGACCTAACTAAAAAAGAACATTATGTTGAAATCTATTGGTGACTTGACTGGTGTGTGTATTGCAATTATCTGCAATTAAAAAGCTTGAGTGATGCGTCTTACTATATACCTAGTCACATTTAAATTAAAAACCTTTAAAATGAAAATTCTTATTACATTGTTCCTGACAGTAGTTCTAGTCTTAAGTGCATGTAAGGAATCTGAAAAACCACTGATAATTCATTCAAATGGAATTTGGGAACAATTAGGATATGGTAAGATATTTCAAATAGAAAGGGATTCTGTAAAGATATTTGACATCTGTGAAGTTGGGTGTAATGTTTTCGAACATGTTCCCTTGCGAAGTCAAGGTAAGGTTGAATCGTTTTCCGAGGATTCGTTGACACTTAGAAAAAATATGAAGACCTATAAATTTATTAGGTTAAATGCTCTTCCTTCTTTGTGCAAAAAAGACAAAGAAAATTTCAATAGTCCTGTATACAATTTTGAAGTATTGTGGAATACTATCAACGAACAATATTCATTTTTTGATATCCGGAAAATTGATTGGTCTGCCACATACAAGAAGTATAAACCTCAAATCAATGAAGACGTCTCTGAGCTTGAGCTCTATTTAATATTTGAAGAAATGTTAAATTCATTAAATGATGGGCACGTATCGTTGAGCAAGCCAGAATCGTTATCAGACACTTTACGTTTATTAAATCTTCTGAAAAAGAATAAATCTTCTGAAAAAGCAAAGATGGGCCCCTTTGAATTAGGAGATTTAATATTCCAATATTATTGCAAAGAAATAAATAAGCATAATTCTGGAATTGTAAAATGGGGGATGATGAAAGGAGATATTGCCTATCTTCAAATAAATGCTATGTGGTTGCTCGCCTATTATGATTTACCACAAAATTTGCCTCTTCAAGAATTTTACCCGCTTTATGGAGAGGAGATGGATAAAAGAATTGCACAGAGAGAGGATGAAATAAAAGGAGCAGATATATTGATGGATACTATAATTTCAGAAATTGGTAATGCAAAAGCTCTGGTAATCGATTTACGTTTCAACCAGGGTGGAAAAGATGAAGCAGCACTGGAATTTATTAGTCACCTTGTCGATAAAAGACTGGAAATAGCGTCAAAAAAAGCAAGACTAGGAAAGGGATATACCAATCACCAAGTTGTCTTTCTGGACCCAAAGACACCATTCTTTAATAAAAATGTTTACGTACTAACAAGTGGTGTAACTGCAAGTGCCGCTGAATTGGCAGTATTGGCCACTCTGCCATATAATAATTTCGTAAGGATTGGTTCAAATACAGAGGGCATTTTCTCTGACGGATTGGATAAAACCCTTCCCAATGGATGGGACTATAAACTTTCCAACGAAATTTATGTAGATTCAGAAGGAAGGAATTACGAAGGAAGTGGAATTCCGCCAGATATAGACCTAAATTATCCAAGAGAAAAGGGAGCTTTTTTAAATTTGATATTGAATCAAATACAATCTACTGGAGACGAAGCCATCGAGAAAGTTTTTAAACTTGAAATAGGAAACTAATGCTAATAGAAGAATTGAATAGTTTAAAAAGTCTAATAATTGTTATCATAAGCATGTTAACTTTAAATAGTTGCCAAGATACCCTTGGAAAACCCAAAAATGAAATAGACTTTGAAACTGAAAAATCTGCAATTATGGAATGTCTTAATAGCGAAACAAAATCTGCTTTTGCAAGAGATTTTTTTCTATGGAAAAATCATTGGGTCCATGGTCAAAACATTTCTAAAACATATATAAACTATGTCGACAGTAGCTATTCTGAATCAGTAGGTTGGAATGAAATAAGTGGTTTTGTCAAAAGATTCATCGAAGACCATCCAGAACCGGAACCTACACCCAAATTACTAAATGACATTGATGTAAGATTATACCAGAATGGTGCTTGGGTTAGTTTTCAACAAATGGACTCCATAAGAGGATTAAAGCGCGAAACAAGATTAATGGAAAAAATAGACGGCAAGTGGAAAATTGCAGGAATGCATACAACTATTTATGGTTTTAATAAAAACTGAACACTCGTTCTCTGCGCTTCGCTTGAGATAGTATCTAAAAATATAATTTGACTGAAGCAAATCAAAACGACAAGAATGGTTATTGTGGCAACTGTCATAACTCAATTGGCAATGCTAAATACTGTTCCAATTGTGGACAAAAAAACACAGATGGACGTATCAGTATTCGAGAGTTCTTTTCTGTCGTTCTTCTTACTGTGTTCAATCTCGAATCCAAGTTTTTCCAGACTATTCGCGATATTTTCAGTCCTGGAAAATTAACAACCGAATGGTTTAAAGGAAGACACAAACCTTATTTTCATCCCGTTAGGTTATTTATTGTGACTGCTTTACTCCTAATTGCGGGTTTGAGTCCATTTATTACTGAGGATAATTCATTTATGCCTCGTGATTATGAAAAAGCACAACAAGAAACTTATAGAAAAAGTTTTATAAAAGAAATCAACAACTACGCGGTCTTATACCTTAAGGATAAGAAAGCCAAAATGCTTTTAGATAGTTTAGCCAAAACCATGAGAGAAGGCAAAATTGATTCTGGTAGAAAGACGATGATTAATTACGGAAAGAAAAATGACTTGTCAGATTTTAAAGATAAATCTCCTGAAGAAATTATAGCCTATTTTGAGCGAGAATTTGGGCCAGATTTAGCCGATAGTATTATCCATGTAATCAAATCCAAAAGACAATTATCTCAAGATAGTGTCAAGTTGACAAATCTTATAGGTGATGCCATGAAACGAAATATTTCTAATGAAGATTTCATTAATTTAACTGCCAATGAGATAGCCGACAAATACCAAATCGAAGGATTTTTTAAACGCATACATTTCAAACAAAGAATAAGATTACAAAAAAGCGGTAAAAATCTACTGCCATTTGTATTAGCTAACTCTTTATGGGTTGCCTTATTAATGATGCCATTCTTAGCAATCATTTTAAAATTACTTTATATCAGACATGATTACTTTTACTTGGAGCATTTAATCTTTTCATTTCATACCCACTCTTTTGCATTTATACTATTTTCAATTATTTGCATTTTTATGAAGCTTATTTACTTTCACCCTTATATAATTTTCTTTGGGTTTCTTTTGCTATTTATTTATTTGTACAAATCGCTAAGAAATGTTTATCAACAAAGCAAATCGAAAACAATATCTAAATTAGTTTTTGCCAATATAATTTATCTGTGTTTATTTTTCTCATTCGCATTACTAGGTCTAATAGTGAGTATCTTTCTATTTTAAGACACTGAAGAAATCTAAGAAAAAGGGTTCGTCAAAGGACTTATGCTTATGTCAAAATGACTATTCCTTAATGAAAATCTGTTCTTTATTCCGTCTTAAAAAACTTATCAGTAATTAGCTGTTCTTTATCACCATCAAGAGTTATAAAATAAGCCCCTGGCGCTAATTGACTTATATCTAGTTTCTCATTCATTTTATAATCCCTGTACGCATAATCTTAGAATTGACTTTAAAACGGTACAACTACTTCCACAAAATATCCCAAATGCAAAACTTTCTTTATGTGTTATCCTCCCTAAATTAGGCGTGTTCATTGTGTGTGATTTAAGTAAGATCGTTGTTTTAAATTGGCCGTATATTCTTATTATCTTTATTGTTAGCATTGGCAAGCAAGATTTCAAAAACGTAAGTCATAATTAACATGAATACAATAAAGATCGTCTTAATTTTTTCTCTTAGCTTTTTAATTCAACAATTTGCAATTGCTCAAGAAAAACAAAATATTCAGTTTTTGCAAAACGTGGGAACTCCGGATAGTCTTTATTCAAATATCTTAAAAGAACAAAGGAAAATTTATATTCAGATTCCAGAAAGCTATGAGCCCTCGCAAAACCAAAAATATCCTGTAATTTATATATTGGATGGTGATGTTTTCTTACCCACTGTCACTAATGTTCACAATTTCTATAGTGGCGGTTTTATGCCTGAAATGCTTATTGTTGGTATTTCAAATGCTAATAACAGAATGCGTGACTTGACAACATCAAAAGTTACTGAGATGTGGGGAATGCCTCTTGAGCGAGAAAGCGGAGAAGCGGCCAATTTTATCAAGTTCATAGAGAGTGAACTAATTCCGTTTGTTGAGAACAAATACCCTGCAAGCAATTACAGAACTTTAATTGGGCATTCGTACGGAGGATTATTCACTACTTACGCATTAATCAATCACCCTGAAATTTTTGCTAATTATATTGCCATAGATCCAAGTCTGAATTGGGATGGCCAAAAACTACTTAAAGAGGCACAACGCAAACTTGCAAATAATACTTACGAGGGAAAATCATTGTTTATGTCTTTGGGTGGGCAATTACATATGCAAAACGCACAAGTAACTATAGATAATGTGATGAAGGATACATCTGACTTCACCTTATTTGCAAGGTCTAATATTGCCTTTGCAGATTTAGCGAGGAACAATAAAGACTTAGCGTTTAATTGGAAATTTTATCCTAATGACTTACACGGTACAATTCCTTTTCCATCCATTATGGATGGTTTGGTCTCTCTTTTTGAATGGTATCAAATGGAGAATACTGATAAAATAAATTCCTATGATACTACAAAAGAATCTCTTCGTCAGATTATAAAATATAGAGAACAAAAACTCAAAGATCGTTTTGGATATTTGGAACCACCATATCCAGAAGAAATATTAAACATGCTTGGTTATATGAACATGGATATGGATAAATTGGATAAGTCGAAGATGTACTTTGAGTTTGCGATAGAATACTATCCCCAAAGTGCAAATGCCTATGATTCTATGGCAGATTATTATGAAAAAAATGAAGATTATAAGAATGCCCTAATACACTTAAAAAAAGCTTTTGAAATAAGTGGTGATGATTCCTATCGTGATAGAATTGTTGAGTTAGAGAAAAATAAATAGACTTCCCTAAGGTCAAGTCAAAAATTATATATCAATGAAAAACATTTTGCCTTTTGTTCTATTGTCAATTCTGTTTGCTCAATGCTCAAAAACCACTTCAAATAAATTTCGCAGGTCGGCGTCAATAGAAAATGGAATAAGCGTACAAAAACTTGAATCTGAGATAGTGGAACTAGAATTACAAGCCTATCTTATAGAAAACGATTATCTAGATAAAAATTATTCATCCAATTCATTAGACGAAAAAACGAGAGAGGCACTCATTAATTTTCAAACAGATAAATTCGTGAGTGGAAATCTTGATTTTCTTACTTATAGAATGATTAAATTAAAGAAATAACATCACTAATCGCCTAGCGATTAACCGCCAATACAAGGAAAGTAAAAAATGGCTTACTTCCAGAAAGAAGCTGATCTCAACTGATTTAGGAAATTGCTTACACATACAATAAAATTTCTGATCAACCATACAACCCTCTGCTGTAACATCTGCATCTACTTAATAAACCCTCGTATGAAAAAAAGGAGAATTAATCATGAAACGGATAGTGGAGTATTTGCAGATGTGTCTTTTCTACTGTTAATCTTTTTTATGGTAGTAACAACCTTTAATAAGGCCTATGAACTTCAAATGAATTTACCGCCAGCAAGTATAAATCAAAAAAGCGGTAAAATTTCAAAGCAACGCTTGTTAAACATTCACCTTAATGATAAATCTCAAATATTAATAGAGGGTATAATCTATAATCAAGATGGACCCTATTCTCTTGTTGAAGAGATTCAAAGAATTACTGCGCACACTAAGCCTGGACTTGTAAAGATCAATATGTTAGCAAGTACACCCTATAAAGGATATATACATTTCCTCACCAGGCTGAAGAAGGACAAAGAGATAGTTGTCAAACAAATGGCTAAAGATTTATTTGCAAAGGACTTTAGTGGTTTAAGTCACAAGCAAAAACAACAAATACTTTCAAAAGTGAAATACTCGATTGTAGAAAAAGAAATTCTTGAGCTATGAAAATACCTAGGAAAGCAAAAAAACAGCCAAAAATAAATACGACTGCACTGCCGGATATAATATTTATGCTCTTATTTTTTTTCATGGTGACCACGACTATGCAAAATCAAAATATGCAAACGATTGAATTGCCAGCAGCATTTAATGTAGACTTTAAATCAAAATCGAATCCTAATGATTTAGAAATATATTTGTTAGATAATTCTATACAAAATATGCTAAAGGTAAACGACGAAACAGGAAATTTGGGGAATTACAAACAGCTAATTAATCACCAAGTAAGCCTGATGAAACAAAATGGAATCTTTGTGAATAGAGCCTACATGTACATAGATGAAAACACTCCAATGTCTACTGTCAATAAAGTCAAAGAAGAATTGCAAGAGCTCAATATTCTAAAAATCAGCTACATTCACAATTACGAATCAGAAAGTTAATTTTAAAAGACTGTCCTTGTCGCACTCATTAAGAATCAAATATGCTATGAACTTTGTAGTAATTGCTAGCGTACTTCTTCACGACGAGAACAGCCTACAGATTGTTTTACATCGTATAAAAAAATTGCTCTTTAACAATTTTACCATCCTTTACCTCATATACACAGAGCTCATCCATTTTTTCTCTTCCTCTTCCTTTAAACGTAGCGTCCATCATCATCGTCATACATATATGATCTCCAGCAACTATAGGATCACCAACAGAAGAGCCATGAAATTCTTCCATGGATTCATTCCAAGATTTCCCTTTTGCTGCCATCTCTTCTAAACCATTGCATACTTCTATTTTGGAGCCTTTGGGTTCTATGCTCACACAGTTTGGAGAATATAGTTCTTGGTAAACTGTCTGGAATTCTCCTTTACGACAGAGATCTACTAATCTAGTTGCTATTTCTTGAGTTGTCATCTTGTTTATTGTTTAAGTGTTTAATAATTAGTTTGTTTCTGCAAATATATCTTCTCTTGTGTCAAAGGGTGTCAGGGGTGTGTTTGCAATTCGTGCAGGGTTTTGCTGCGCAGGTACTTTGAAAAGGTTTTCTTATGCTTTCAATTCTTCATCAGGACAAGACAAAAAATAATTCCGAAACTCAAATTTTCTATCTTCAAATTTCTTATTCAATAATTTGTATTCTATGATCCTATCCAGCCTAAAGGTTCTATAATCTTCTCTTAAGCGACACCAAGCAATCACAATCCACTTCTCATCATAGCTATACATCGCAGCAGGTTCTATTTCGCGTTCGCTTGCTTCCTCTTTCTCGTTTTTCTGATACTTTATTTTAATCATATAAAAGTTGGTCATTGCTAACTGTAATGCAGAAAGGGAATTACTTTGGTACGTGGTTTTAGACTTTGTGAAAACGTGCATTTTTGCATCTAGCAATTCACTTTTGGTTTGCATATTGCTTTGGAAAGTTGATTTGATTTTAACAAGTGCATTGCCAAAATTCTCTATCAGCGACTCATTCTTACTTTTGGCAATAATCTTTTCTGCAGTAATTAAAGCGTTGACTTCTTCTTGTTGAAATTGTACAGGAGAAACTGTATACCCATCCATTATAGAATAGCCTCTTCCCTCTTCTGTAATGACAGGAACACCTGCTTCTTCCAATTTTCTTATATCCCTATATATTGTTCTCAAACTAACACCAAACTTTTTTGCCATTTCATTCCCTGTTATCAGTCTCTTAGACTTCAGCATCGTTAATATGGATATCAGTCTTGGTAGTTGGCTCATATTTACCTATTTAAAACAAAGGTAGGTATAAGTGTTGACAGATTATGTCAGGGGTAGTTGTGAATACTATAATTTCCTAAATTCAATCTCTAGAGTCAAGCATCTAAATCTATCGCAGTAATACCTTATATTTAAATTTCAATAATTACACTTGGTCTCAAGAAACTGTATCCTCCTTTTTTTAATCTTTTTTGCTTCCTGTAAAGAAGAAAGCAATCCTTTGACTATGTACAAGTCGAAGGACTTCTGTTCTAAAATTCATACCTGTCAATCTAAATCTCTTTCAGAAGAATTAGCTAGTCTTCCAGAGCTTCAAGACGGAAAAACGGGTGCATATGTATTAGAGGATGGAAGTGGGTCAATGTTATTACGAGCTTGGTTAACACAACACGCTGAAAAAACAATTGACATTCAATACTTTATTTTTTCCACTGACAATATAGGTCTTATTGCATGTGACTATTTAGTACGGGCTGCAGATCGTGGAGTAAAAATAAGATTGCTTGTTGATGACATTCTTATTAATGCTCCGTTTGAGGATATCTTAGTATTAGATGCACATGAAAACATAAGTATTAAGATTTATAATCCTGGGGTTAATCTAGGAAAAAGCTTTTTGGGAAAGATTAAAAACTTTGCAACTGACTTTAGGGGTTCTAATCAACGTATGCATAACAAAACGTTTATTGTTGATGATCAACTTATCATTACTGGTGGAAGAAATATAGCGGATGAATATTTTGATTATGATCATGAATACAACTTCAGAGATCGTGATATCTTTTTACTTGGTGATCCTAAGAATCAGGTACAAACATCATTTACTCAGTTTTGGGATAGTAATCTTAGTGTAGATGTTGTAGAGTTAGCCAAAGAAATTCCTGAAAGAGCAAATGAAGAAAATAAATATAGCGCTCTTCATCAGTATTCTTGTAATCCAGAAAACTTTTGGCCAGAAATACGAACGCGCATAGAAAATCTTCCGCTTGCGTTTCAACAAATAAAAGAATCAAACAAAATCACTTGGCTTGATTCAATAGAATTCATTTCTGATCTTCCTGGAAAAAATGAAGAAACAAGTGGTCTGGGTGGTGGTGGCATATCAACTTCCAAGCTCATAGAGCTTATCAAAAATGCAAAAGAATCTATTGACATTCAATCCCCCTATTTAGTGACCACTGAATTAAGCCGGAGGTTATTTACTGATGCGGTTAAACGTGGAGTAAAGATTAGAATTTTAACAAACAGTCTGGCATCTACAGATAACCTTGAAGCCTTTGCCGGCTACCAGTCAGATAGAAAAAAGCTTCTTGAAACAGGCGTTCGCATTTTCGAATTTAAGCCTGATGCTCCTATAAGAAAAGAATTGATGACTGGAGTCTTACACCAGAACCTAGAACACATTCCTATTTTTGGGCTTCACGCTAAAACGATGGTTATAGATGCTAAGGTTTCTATTATAGGAACGTTTAATTTAGATCCCCGAAGTGCAAATTTAAATACAGAATGTATTGTAGTAGTACGCTCTGATAAAATCACCAAGGGCGTCATGCAGGGAATGGAAGTTGAATTCGCAAAAGAAAATGCTTGGGAAACAACAGTGGATTATAATCCCGATTCTGAAGTTAGTAGAAAAAAAAGAGCCAAGGTATGGACCAGGAAGATTGTTCCTAAAGGGATTTTGTAATAATACATATTCAAGTTAAGGGAGTTCTTATCTTCGCATCGTGCATGAAAAAGAAATTCAAAGAAATATCTTTCGTAAATAATACTAGTAATCGATTCCAATTTGACTGTATTCGTTATGAAGACCTATTAAAGAAAAACCCGCCTGACCATAGTCAGTTTGAATTTCACAAGCTTTCATTTTTTGCGATTCTTCTATTTACCGAAAAGAAAGGTCAATACAATTTGAACTTTAATGATTATGACTTTAAAAAAGGTACACTCTTTACACTTCGAAAAGACAACATACATAAGTTCTATAAAAATAACGGAAAGGGCCACTTGCTCATCTTTACGGACAGCTTCATT
This sequence comes from uncultured Saprospiraceae bacterium, assembly GCA_937967615.1. Classification (GTDB taxonomy): domain Bacteria; phylum Bacteroidota; class Bacteroidia; order Chitinophagales; family Saprospiraceae; genus CALCMJ01. The sequence goes on along the minus strand of CALCMJ010000017.1, from coordinate 36,023 downwards.
CTAAATCAAACGAGCCAAGTAGAAGTATCAAAGACATTTTTACTATTCAATCAAATGTTAGCATCTCCAAAGTTACAATTGGAGAAGGAGGATTATCAAGATATAATGAATTTGTTCAACTTGATTCGTATTGAATTTAGTATAGCAAAGGATGATTTTTCTATGAGTATTGTTAGAAGCTACCTTCAGGTAATAATTACCAAACTATTTCGAATAAAATCTACGAGCTATATTGTTTTTGACAATAATAGATATCTCCCAATGTATTTAGAATTTCAAGCCCTAATAGAAAAGGAATGTTTCCGTCACAAGAAGCTAAGCTATTATGCTAATAAAATGGGTGTAAGTACTAAAACTTTAAATAACGTGACACAAAGCGTCTTGCACAGAACGGCAAAGACACTTATAAATGAAGTAGTTATACTCCAGGCTAAACAGCTAATCATAAACTCGACAGACTCTCTAACAGAAATTGCGTATCAAGTAGGATTTGAAGATCCAACGAACTTCTTTAAATATTTTAAGAGGTATACAGGTGTATCTCCGAGTCAATTTAAATTGTCTTCTTAACTCAAAGGCTCTTCTCAACCGAAAAAATCGCTTTCCCGTTTTTACCCTAAAAAGGTCTTATTTCATCTTATTAAGCCTAAGGTGCTAATCTACCTTTATATCATAAAATAAGTATTGATGACAAACAAGGATGCACTGATGGCTTTCTACGAAAAAGCATTGACAGTAAATACAGAAACGAATCCAGCTGATGTTTTAGACAGAATATTAGCAGATGGCTTTGTCTCGAAAGGGTCTGAAGAGTCTAAGTCTAAGAATCAATTGTCGGGGCAACTTGGATTCTTTTGGAAATTGATTCCTGATCTAAAATGGATGCCACAAGACATGATTAACGAAGGCAATAAGTATGTAGTAAGAAGTAAAGCTACAGGGACGCCAAACGGAGATTTCATGGGCCTAGCTACAGACGGAACAAAATCATTCGAAATTATGACGATTGACATACATACCGTGTTAGATGGTAAAGTTCAAGAAGTGTATCACTTGGAAGATTGGGGAACAGCAATGAAACAACTAAAATCATGAAGAATATAATTTTAATTTTTTGCTTTTTGGGTTCCTTGCTCGCTTGCAATTCTGGTCAAGAAGAAGTTAAAGCGAATGCTACTCAGAAATCAATTCAAAACACGAAAGATATTAATATGGAAACAAAGTCAAAAGCCACCATGGATATTGCTATGTCCTTTATGGGTGCTATGGGAAAAGGAGACATGGAAACCATGATGAGTTTAATGCATGAAGATATGGTATGGCAAAATGGGGGCGACTCTAGAGTACCCTGGATTGGAGCATGGAAGGGTAAGAAAACAATTTTAGAAGATTTTTTGCCAAAGTTTGGTGCTGGTTTTAAAACTATAAAGTGGGAGCCTAACGATTCCTTTGCTAGTGGAGATACTGCAGCGTTCTTTGGCCAGATGATTGGCGAGTTAATTAATTCAGGAGAACAAACCAAAGAGTTCACCTATGCATTAAGGGTCAAGGTGAAGGATGGGAAAGTGATACTTTGGAATTGGTTTGAAGATAGCTATGAAGTGTCAAGAGCGTTCAACAAATAATAAAATAGTAATATGAACACATTGAAAATAGTATTATTTGGACTTATCAGTATAACTATACTAGCCTCTTGCGGAAAAGATGATGAGCCTTTAAAAGAGGGTATTGATATTACCTTAAGAAACACTTTGCAAGACCCAGGACAGACAGAAGGCACTTATCCAGGATTATTTGGATTGGCTGATGATGCTTATGATGAGTTTGCTTCTCTATCTTTTTCTTCAGTAGAATTTACTAGTGCATTAGGGCAAACAGGCACTCCTTTTGGTGATATTAATGGTCTTTATGAAATTGACTTTTCTGAAAATAGCATAGAGTTTACCCTTATACCTGATGCCACAGATCCTTTTTGGCCTATGCAGTTTGGAAGCTTTCCCGCAGGTAAGTTTGATAGATATTATTTTACTCTTTCAGAAGCGCATAACATTTCTAGCTCAAGTAGCAGTGATGACAATGTAAGACTAAGATTAGATTCAGACAAAGTAATAGTGGTGGAGATTAGCGAGGGATATGATTTTAATCCTGGCCAACGCTTTACAATAGAATTTGAGTAAAAAAAGAATTCCCTGGCACTTCGAAAATTTAATACATCATTTCTTAATAAAGTGGTGAATATGGAAATGGGAAAGATCCCATTGTGGGTAAACATAATGCAGGCTGTTCTGATACTTATCATGCTGGGACAGGTCTACATGTACTTCATTAATCATCAAATGATGGCAGCTACAGGTGTGTCCATAGAGGGGGCGCCAATGTTAAACCTTGTCTATGAAATGGGAGCTAGAACCTTTGTTTTGGTCATAGCTTCAATCTATGTTATGTTTACTCAAAATGCAAAACAATTTCTTGTCGTCTTAATAATGAACATCGTTCGTGAAGGACAGGAGATGATCATTGATCCTCTTTTCCCAGTACTCAACACACCTGTTTCGCCCATGTTAGATTTTGGAATTCACGTTGTAATCGTTGCTATTGAGATACTAGCATTTATAACTGTAATGAAGATTTCAAAACGATAGGAGCGCTTGTTCGTGCGTTTATTCCTTTCCGCTTTATTCTACTGATACAGAATAACTTTTATTATATTTTTATCTTAGCCGTTAACGGCATCTATAATAATCGTTATGAAAATAGCCACTATCTTTTCTATACTCTTTCTGCTGTTTTCCTGTACTAACAAGAAAAACAATGCAGACAAAAATGATCTTACATTTTTACCAAAAAAACATATTTCTACTAAAATACAAACCGCAATAGACTCTGCGAATCTAAATGGTGCGGTTTTGATTTATGATCTACAACAGCAAGTATATTATTCTAATGATTTTGATTGGAATGAAAAAGGGCACTTACCTGCATCCACGTTTAAAATTCCCAATTCTATAATTGCACTAGAAACAGGTGTTGTCAAAAACGAAGAGACTTTATTTAAGTGGGACGGCAAAGAAAGGGCTCTAAAGACCTGGGAAAGAGATCTTGTGTTTAAGGAAGCCTTTCGTTTATCATGTGTTCCATGTTACCAAGAGGTGGCGAGAAAAATTGGTTTAAAAAGGATGAGAGAGTATTTAGATATCCTAGATTACAAAGAAATAACATTAGACTCAAGCTCAATTGACAATTTTTGGCTTGTAGGAAATTCCAAAATTAGCCAATTTCAGCAAATTGAATTTTTGATCAGATTATATAGGTCTCAATTAAATATTGCTCCACGCACGGAACAGATCATCAAAGAGATGATGATACTAGAACGCCATGAAGATTATTTGCTTAGTGGAAAAACGGGATGGTCTATACAGGACGGGGAGAATAATGGCTGGTTTGTGGGCTTTCTTGAAACGAACTCAAAAGTGTTTTTCTTTGCAAGCAATGTGGAACCTGGAATGGGATTTGATATGAAACAATTTGCCTCTGTCCGTAAAAATCTCACCATGGATATTTTTAGGAAAATGCAAATTATAGACTCTAAGTCGTGAATCGCGTAGTGTGTCTTTTGTTAAATTCAAGTAAAGAAGGTTTTAGTTTGCGTTCATTGAAAACAACTAAACATGATGTCATCAAACAAAAGGAGTTGTTCTGCTTCTAAGCTAATTTTTAATTTTCTTCATACTCTCGTTTAGCGACTTGTACTGCATCAGGGGTAAGAATGATTTCAAGCGCAGCGCAGAAAGTCCGGAGGACCGTAGCGTTAGCGAAGTCATGGATGGCCCGACCCACTCATGACATGGTCAAGAGTGGGTGATGCCCAAATTCTTATATTCCATAAATATTAGTAAAACATTATCATTGTCAAATTGTTAAGAACACTTTGTAAAGCTTACTTTTGTTTGCAAGCAGTTTTTATTGCTTGTTGTATGGAGCAACTAACTTTAAACTGATCAAAAAATGTCCGAGAAGCATCCTCGTCTAAGACAGCGCATTATTTCATCTATCATTGGGCTGATAATGGTAGTGGGCGCCTTTTATTACTCTGGTGTTCTGAAGGGAAGTAAGAAAAAACCTGCACAGAAATTCCAAGCAAAGATTACGAATGTGATTTATGCTCCTATAGAGTTAAAAAATTCTTCTGTCTCCGTTCAATCCAACGGGACGCTTACTGCCAAAAACAAGATTGATATTGTGAGTCGAACGCAGGGAGTTTTTGAGAGTGGCGACAAATCTTTTAGAGGGGGCGTATACTTTAATGAAGGTGACATTCTCGTCTCCATAGACAATGCAGAATATCTTGCTAAACTGAGAGCTGCAAGGGCGCAGTTAATGCAAAGTATAACATCCATATTGGGTGACTTAAAATTTGATTACCCTGATGCTTTCGATAAGTGGAATCGTTATGTAAATGATTTTAATGTAAATTCTTCACTTAAGGAATTACCAAGCACTTCTACTGCAAGAGAAAAAGCATTTATCAATGGTAAAAACATCGTTACTCAATTTTATAATATTAAAGCAGATGAAGTGCAGGGATCGTATTATCAGATTCGTGCTCCATTTTCTGGCATCCTACGGGACAATTCTGTAGACAAGGGCGCAATGATTAATGCGGGTCAAAAACTAGGTACCTTTATAGATCCTTCCGTCTATGAAATAGAGGTCAAAATAAATCCTTCTGAACTTAAACTCATCTCCGTAGGCAAATCAGTAGCTCTTACTAACGGTGATAAAACGCAAACCTGGAGAGGAAAAATATCTAGAATCAACAAAGTCATTGACCCCCAATCCCAATCCGCCATCGCTATTGTAGAGTTAAGGGGAAAGGACTTGCGAGAGGGCATGTTCCTGCAAGCAGAAATTTCAACTGTTGATTTGAAAGACGTTGCAGAGATAGGCCGAAACCTATTAATTGATGAAAAATATGTTTACGTTATTGCTGATAGTGTCTTGCATAAGCAAGAAGTAATTGTTAAGTATGTGGCAGATAAAACTGTATTTGTCACAGGTTTGTCTTTAGGGGATTGGCTAATTCAAAAACCTGTCGCCGGTGCATATGAAGGAATGAAAGTAAATCCTATAAACTTGAGCGAATAAACATATATGAAAAACTTTATCGCCTTTTTTATTAAATACCCAGTAGCTACTAATGTACTTATCTTAGCGTTTTTTGTTTTTGGCTTTCTAGGCTTAGGTAACTTAAAGTCTTCGTTTTTTCCATTGGTTCCGTCTCAGATTATTAATATTCAAATTACTTACTTTGGCGCAGCCCCAAATGAAATAGAAGAGGGTATCGTCCTTAAGATAGAAGATAATTTAAAAGGCTTAGTGGGTATTGACAGAGTAACTTCTGTTTCTTCAGAAAACGCTGCTACGGTTACAGTAGAAATTCTGAAAGGTTTTGATATTGATGCTGTTCTTGCTGATGTTAAAAATGCTGTAGATCGAGTGCCTAATTTTCCAAGTGCAATGGAGCCGCCCGTAGTTTCAAAAGTGGAGAATATTCAACAGGCAATTAGTTTTACCTTAAGCGGTAAGGATATGGATCTCAAAACGCTTAAGAAAATTGGGCGAAGTATAGAAGACGACATTCGCACAATCCCTGGGATTTCACAACTTGATCTGAGTGGTTTTCCAAATGAGGAAATTGAAATAGCAGTAAAAGATCAGGAACTAAAAGCGTACAATCTGAGCTTTAATCAAGTGGCGGCTGCTGTATCACAAACAAATTTATTGTCGACTGGTGGGTCCATAAAAACTGAACAAGAGGAGTTTCTAATACGAGCTAATAATAAATATTACGATGCAATTAATTTTGAGAATATTGTTCTCCGCGCTGATGAATCAGGAAATATTATTTATCTAAAAGATGTCGCCAAAATCACAGATCGCTGGGAAGAAAATCCTAACCGACTCTACTTTAATGGTGACCCTGCAATATCGTTTACTGTCTCAGCAACAAACAATGAAGATCTTATTGCGAATGCTGATAGTGTGAGCAGTTACATGGCTAAGTTCAACGCAACGAGCGCAAATGCACAACTCAATGTGAGTAGAGATTCTTCCATCACTCTTAAACAAAGAACGGATCTTCTACGTGAGAATGGGATGATAGGGATCTTTCTCGTTCTGTTATTGCTTTCCATATTTCTAAAACCTACGCTCGCCTTGTGGGTTGCTTTTGGTTTACCAATATCCTTTTTGGGGATGTTTATTTTTGCTCCCTACTTTGGTGTTACCATTAATGTTTTATCCTTATTTGCAATGATTATCGTTATTGGTATTCTCGTAGATGACGGAATAGTTATCGCAGAAAATATTTATAATGAATATGAAAAAGGAAAGTCTCCTATTCGCGCAGCAATTGATGGTACTATGGATGTGCTTCCTGCGATTATGTCAGCCATTCTTACAACTATCATCGCCTTTTCTACTTTCTTCTTTTTAGACAGCAGGGTTGGTGATTTTTTTAGTGAAGTTGCCTCTGTTGTGGTTTTGACACTCAGCATTTCTTTAATAGAAGCTCTCTTAATTTTACCTGCTCACTTGGCGCATTCAAATGCCTTGAAAAAAGGTGGGAGTAGTTTTGTGATTAATAGATATGGAGATCGTTTTCTTAAATGGGTGCGTGATAAAATGTATGCACCTTCGTTACGATTTGTAATCAACAATCGCATTTTCGGCTTTGCTGTTCCTATTGCTTTGTTTATGATCACAATTGGTGCCATACAGGGAGGTGTAATCCGCTTTACTTTTTTCCCATCTATTGCGAGTGATCTGATCCAGGTAACTTTAAAAATGCCACAGGGTACAAATGAGAATATTACAAATGAGATTATTGAGTCTATTGAAAGTGATATCTGGAAAACGAATGAGGAGCTCAAAGAAAAACAAACGGGTCAGCTTGATGTCATTAAAAATACATTAAGAAGAATAGGTCCGGGTTCTAGTAATGCAAGTATTACTATTAATTTATTACCAGGGGAAGATCGTGATCTTTCAGCTAATGTCATTTCAAATAGCATTAGAGAACGTGTAGGCATTGTACCTGGTGTGGAGCAGTTAAGCTTTGGGGCGAATACAAATTTTGGAGGAAGGCCAATTTCTATTTCTTTGACAGGAAACAACATCGCAGAGCTAAAGGCGGCTAAGACAGAACTAAAGGAAAAACTCACCAGCCTTACTCAGCTTAAAGACATTAGCGACAATGATCCATTGGGAATTAAAGAAGTAAAATTAAAACTAAAACCAAACGCATACATGCTTGGCTTCACGTTGGAAAGTTTAATTTCTCAAGTGCGTTCTGGGTTCTTTGGGAGACAAGCACAACGTTTTCAGAGAGGACGTGACGAGGTCCGTGTTTATGTGAGATATGAAAGCGAGGGAAGAAACAGTATAAACGATTTAAATAATATGGAAGTTATAGCACTCAATGGTGTCAGGGTTCCATTAAGTGAAATAGCCACTTACGAGATTGAACGAGGCGAAGTAGCGATAAATCACCTGAATGGCCGCCGAGAAATTGAAGTTTCCGCTGATCTTGTAGACAATAAGGATAGCGCTCCTATAATTCTAGATAACTTGAAAGCAGATTTTATGCCCACCCTCTTAACGAAATATCCAAGTGTGTCCCCCTTATACGAGGGTCAAAACAGGGAAGCGCTAAAGTTTCAGACGTCCGCTAGAAAGGTAGCTCCTATAATTCTAATGTTGATTTATGCTGTGATAGCGTTTACGTTTAGGTCATACATTCAACCCTTACTCATTCTTCTCATGGTACCCTTAAGCTTGATAGGTGTTGCCTGGGGTCATGAAATTCACAACTTCCCTATCAACATTTTGTCATTCTTAGGAATCATTGCACTCATAGGAATTATGGTCAATGATGGACTGGTCTTGATAGTGAAATACAATTCGTTTATAAAGCAAGGCTACTCGTTTCAAAAAGCAATTTACACCGCTGGCTTATCTAGATTTAGAGCTATTTTCTTAACATCTATAACCACGATAGCTGGTCTAGCTCCCTTGATTTTTGAGACAAGTTTTCAAGCTCAGTTTTTAATTCCTATGGCAATCTCTATTGCATATGGAATTGGGATTGCAACTTTTTTAACGCTTTATGTCCTTCCTTTGATGCTATATTTAAGCAATGACTTTAAATATCTTTGGTCCTGGTTTTATAATGGTAAGCGACCAAAACGTCATGAGTTAGAAGGCGCCTATAAAGAACAAGAAAGCTTAAAAGATTTTGATTATGAATAAAGTACAAACAGTTGTTCTTTGTCTTCTGTGTTTTTCACTGTTGAGTATTCGCTCTTCTGCACAGACTGTTCTTAGCATTGATGAGGTGCTCTCCTCTGTTAAAGAAAATAATTACGACTTAAAAGCAGCGCGGCAAAACATTGTTGCTTCAGAGGTTCTTACTTCTAAGTATAATAGAGGCTATTTGCCCACTCTAGGTGTTACCGCTGGTTTAGGTTATAATTTAAGTGGGGTGAAGTCTGTTTTTAATTTTAATTTCCCAGATATTAATATTCAAAACATTCAGTCCTATAATGGTAATGTAGGTGTTGCATCATCCTATCTTCTTTACGATGGTGGTCAGCGCAAACTCAGAAATGAAAAAAATCTAAATAGCTTAGATTATGCACATCTCCAATTAGAAAACATAAATCAGATTTTGAGCTTTAATGCTTCACAGGTGTATTACAGCATTGCTCAAGCAATGCTAAACATTGATCTTCTGAAAGAGACCTTAGATATTTCCAAAGAACGGAGTAAAAGAGCCAAGTCATATTATGATTATGGAAAAGTAAATCGAGTAGATGTTAGTAATGCAAAAGTTGATGTTGTCAGAGATAGTTTGAATCTCATAAGACTAAATAATGATATCGAGAACCTTAAATGGCAACTCAATCAATTGACCCTTAGAAAAGATACGAATTATGATGTGGACACTTCATTCAATCTTATGTACCAATTCTTAAATCTAGATGAATTACATGCAACAATGTTAGCCTCTAACAAGGAATTAATTACTGTGAGAAAAAATCTAGATATCATTGATTACGACTTGGCTATTGCTAATAAAATAAATGCTCCTCAGCTCTCTGCTAGTGGAGCCTATAATGTCAATTATCAGAAAAACTCATCTAATTCTCAACAAGACTATTCGCGTAACAATGGACTTAATCTAGGCCTCAATGCTAACTGGAATATTTTGGATGGTGGACAAAGAAAGGTGCAAGAACAATTAGCAGTCGTGGAACAATCTATTGCTGATATTACTGTTCTAACTTTGGAAAACGATCTCACAACACAGCTCAATCGCCTGTGGAATTCTTATCAAAATACATTATTGACACTCCGTGTTGAAAAACAAAATATTCAAACAAATAAAGAAAATTTTGACCTTGTAAAAACACTCTACGATAATGGTCAGCAAAGCTCTGTAGAATTTAGACAGGCACAGCTTAATCTATTAAATGCACAATCTCAATATTATAATGCACGTACGGAGGCCAAACTTCTTGAAGTAGAGATGGATTTTTTATTAGGTAAGTAGGGCACAAAGCTGAATGGCATACAGTGTTCAACACGACAATCTAAGTCATAAAAGAATAAATAAATTATTGTCAAGGCCATATTTAATAAAAAATATGAGGTCTGTCTATTTATATCTTGCGTACAATTAAACCAATCTTAATCCGTTTTGGGAGAATGAAGATTAACAAACTTTGTGTAACTCTCCTGACTGTTTTCTTCTTTCTTATATCTGACACAAGGGTTCAGGCTTGTAGCATGTATAAGATTACTGTTGATGGAAAGACGATGGTAGGTTGTAATGAAGATGCATGGAGAACAACTTCAAAAATATGGTTTGAAAACGGAAGAAGTAGCAATGAATATGGCGCAGGATTCACGGGATCAAGAGAAGTGGGTTCTGATAAGACGGCTCCACAATCAGGGATGAATGAAATGGGGCTTGCGTTTTCAAGATTAGTAGCTTATTTTCCTAATCAGAAAAATCCATTTACAGATAGAGCCAAAATAACCAATGAGGTTAAATATTTAACTGATATTCTACATAAGTGTGCAACTGTCGAAAATGTAAAAAAACACATTGAACAATTCGACCATAGCCTATTTTTTGACCATGTATTTATTTATATAGACAGCACAGGTAAATATTTGATTGTAGAGCCATATAATTTAATACTTGGCGATGAGCCTAATTATCTATTATCTAATTTTTGTCCATCCATCACAGACGATGAATCCGCAAGAAAATTAAATCGATACAGGAATGGAGAAGATTTTTTGAACACGCATGAGGTAAATTCCTCATTGTCTTTTTGTTCTGCTCTTTCAGATACAATGCATGTTTGTAGAAGTAGAAATGGAGATGGCACATTACTTACTTCTATTTGGGATTTAAAGGATAAGTTGGTAAATCTATATTTTTACCACTCCTATGATACGACTCTTCAATTTAACTTGTCTGAAGAGTTAGCAAAAGGAGATCACATTATTGATTTGCCCGATCTATTTCCCAAGAACAAGGAATTTGAAAGACTCAAAACTTATATTACTCCTTTTAATACACCTAAGCTGAGGTATTCACTTGTACTTATAGGTGGGGTTTTAACTTTCTTGTCTTTTCTGTTAGGCATATATGTCATAAAAAATAAGAAAAGCAAAATTTCTTTGAAGCCTTTAATTCTTTTATCAGCAATGAATTTATTGCTAACAGCTTATTTAGTTGTTTTGTTTTTCAATAAATATATTTACTTTTTTGATGCACCTTACAAACACCATAGTTCAAATTTAATTAGTGCTTCATCATACATTCCATTTCTGCTCCTTTTGATTATTGTTCCTTTTAGTTCATTTATATTTAAGCAAAATAAATCATTCAAAATGAAAACTTGGGTAAAGGCTTTACTGTTCTCCAACAACTTGATATATATATTGTTAATTATAAGTTTTAGTTATTGGGGTTTATATAGCATTTGGAATTAAAAAAAGAACCGCTTTAAACGATTCAGGAAATTCACCAATATTTGTTCTCTAGTCTTTTCTCAGCACATCGTCAATAAAAAGAGCTGAAACCATTTAGGCCCTTTTTATTTGCATTGCCTAAATATGTATCTATCAGTAAATAATTGCTCCTTCTTTTCAAATTTTTTGTTCCTTCGTGCGTTCTTTCTATACTTACGAAAAACAACTTAGTAGAATTGTCTAGACCTAGTGCGTTATCTATCCTTCGAAGCAAAAATAACCAGATTATTTTCGCTCTGTTTGTGCTTACATTTATTGGGCTTTTCTTTTCCCGATTTCTACTAAGTGTGAGTATGATATCTATGTTTGTTCTCGCTCTTCTTCAAAAAGACCTTGGAGCAACATTTAAGCAGTTCTTGAAATCACCTGCTTTTGTTTTACTAACAGCACTGTTTTTTGTCAGCCTTCTTTCATTTCTAAATACAGAAAACACTGATTACTTTTTAAATAGAATACGCATCAAGCTTCCTTTTCTTGTTCTTCCCTTTGCGTTCTACTCTATGCGTAACTTTTCTCAAGAACTGTTTTTTAAAATTCTATATTTCTTTTTTATCCTTGTCTGTTCAATTTGTCTTGTTCTCCTTTGTATTTACTTGTTTGATTTTGAATACTACAATAAAATATATGGCGCAGGTCGCATCATCCCAACTCCTATCCAACATATTCGATTTAGTCTTCTCATATGTGTTGCCATTTGTGCAGGTATCTATTTGAGTTTCAACGATTTTGTTTTGAAATTTAATTGGGAACGTAAGCTCATTGTTTGCGGCAGTGTGTTTCTATTTCTTTTCTTGCATGTTCTTGCTGTTAGAAGTGGGCTATTTGCCATTTATGCAATTCTAGTTTATACTGCAATCTACTATCTCGTTAAAAAAAGAGATGTCACAAAGGGGCTCACTCTTCTTGTTCTCTTGCCAACACTCGCCTTTTTAGCAATTACCTTTGTTCCTACTATAAAAAGTAAGCTTGGTTATACAAAATATAGTCTCGAAAAACTGGCTAAAATGGAAGACATCCGAGATCTATCAGATTCAAGACGCATAGGCTCCATTTATGCTGGCATTGATCTTGGTAAAAAAAATCCCCTTTTGGGTGTAGGCCTTGGGGATATAAAAGATACAACAAATGATTATCTAGCTGAAAATTATCCAGGCTTAAAGGATTTAGATCTATTGCCACACAATCAGTTTATATTCTACTTTGCTGTCAGCGGTTTTATTGGCTTATTCGCCTTTATCTTATGTGCTTTTGTTCCTGGATTATATTATTCCGCGTATCGAGATTACTTCTTTATGAGTATCACAATAATTTTTATTTCTTCCTTTCTTGTTGAGCATACTATTGAAAGCCAATTGGGTACAGCAAGTTATTTACTTTTTCTTCTAATGAGTCTTGCGTACCTTAGAACTAAATCTCTTAAGAATGCTTAGGCTATCCGTCGTTGTAATGACTTACAACGAAAGCAAACATATCCGCAAATGCCTTGAGTCCGTCTCCCGTGTCTCAGATGATTTGCTCGTGGTGGATTCGTTTTCTACGGATGATACTGTATCTATAGCAAAAGAATTAGGGGCAAGAATCATTGAAAAAGAATTTGAAGGATATATACTCCAGCGAGAATTCTGTGTTGAAAATGCTAAGTATGATTTTGTTTTAGCCTTGGACGCTGATGAATGGTTATCTGATGAACTCATCGCAGAAATCGCCGCTATAAAATCTAACTCTACACACGACTGCTATACGCTAAATCGTTTAAGTAAAATAGGGCCACATTGGATCAAACATGGCACTTGGTTCCCACAGCATATTTTACGTCTTTTCCATAAAACTAAAGCGCTGTGTGCAGGGCGAAGTCCTCATGATAAAATTATCCCAATAAAAAATGCTAGCGTTAAACCATTGAAGGGTCTTTTATATCATCAGGTCAATGAAGATTTTGCGGACAGAGTGAAAACGATAAACAGGCACAGCGATATTGCAGCAGAGACACTTTTTAAAGAGGGCTTCGCTCCTAGTGTTTTACGATTAACCTTCAAACCCTTCTTCAGATTTATAAATGAATACTTTTTCCGTTTAGGTTTTCTTGACGGCAAGGCAGGGTTTTTTGTTTGCATAACAGCTGCATATTATGTCTTCTTGCGAGAAATGAAACTCTTTGAAAAAACGAAATAAGCTACACCATTGATTCCTTTTCAAGAATTCAACAAGAACCCAAATAATCTTCTTCCCTATGAAGGTGAGGCTTATTACTATGGCAAACTGTTTAGTCAAAAGAAAGCAGACCAATTGTTTTCATCCTTACTTAAGCAGATTCCATGGCAGCATGATGTTATCAACATGTTTGGTAAACAAATAACAACCCAACGTAAAGTCGCCTGGTATGGGGACCAAGAATATGCCTATACCTACTCACGACAAACCAAACATGCTTTAGCTTGGACCAAAGAGCTATTGCAAATAAAAACTGAGATTCAAGATTTTTGCGGGGAGGTATTTAACTCCTGTTTGCTCAACTTGTACCATGAGGGTACTGAGGGTATGGGGTGGCATCGTGATAATGAAAAAGATCTAAAGGTAAATGCTGCAATATGTTCCATTAGCCTTGGTGCCGAAAGAAAATTTTCTTTTAAACACGGGCAAACAAAAGAAACGGTCTCTCTATATCTGGAACATGGTAGTATGCTGCTGATGAAAGGAGAAACACAAAGTCATTGGCTCCATGGGCTGCCCAAAAGCAAAAAAATAAAGCAGGCTAGGGTTAATCTTACTTTTAGAACAATTAGGGGAAAATAAAAAAGAGACAGTTGAAAACAACCATCTCTTTTGTGCGCCTCCTCAAGGACTTGAACCTTGGACCTACGGATTAACAGTCCGCCGCTCTAACCAGCTGAGCTAAGGAGGCTTATAAAGCGGTTGCAAATTTATAATTATCCCCGTCTTATTTCAAGGTTTTTATTAGAATATTCTTTGCACAAGTATAATTGTTTTTAACTCTCCCATTATAATATTTTATATATGATAGTAACAATGGGCTTTTCTTCCAATATTTCATCATAAGAACTAGAATTGACAAGCCCACCTAATTTTTAAGTGGGCTTGGAGAATGGTAACATTTATGCTCCATTCTAGTGTAAATGGCTGTAAAAACGAGGCATTAATTTCTTTTTTCCAATGACCATCGTCCATTTCCTATCATTATGAACACTCTTTTCCATAATAAGATCTGGATGTTATGGTCCTATTTCACTTATACTCTCAATTCCTGTTAAGCTGTCTTCCACCTTAGAAAAATATATACTCAGTACAAAAACCACGATTACTATTGCCAGTATAATTGAAAACAACTTTTTCATAAGCTCAAATTTGTGCTAATATTCAAGCAAATAGAATATGTGTCCATTTTAGAAACGCTTAGCTTTTGTCCTATCAAAATATGTCTTAGACTCTTCTTAAGTTCAGAGTTCTTGCTATCAAGCCCTATTATGTTGGCTTTCTCATCCACTTGGATTTTAAGGTCCAAGGATTCAAACAAATTCGAAAGTATACCTCTGGAAGAAAGGATATCAGAAACTTCTTTCTCAATATTGGCTCTGTCATCTATTGTTAAGTGTAGAGAACAATCCAATGTTACTCTATAATTATATTTAACTGTTCCTATGCCATTCATTCCTTCAGTTACTCTTTCTTCTTTGGCATTTTTAGAAATTCTGTTGGTCATACTGTGGTTCTCTGGGCCATCTGAAACTACTGCAAAATAGGGTGCTCCCTTATTGTCTTGCGTCTGATTTAGTGCTGAAGCATCAACACTTATAAAAAATAAGCTTATTAGAAATACAATCTTTTTCATGATCTCTTTGTTTTAATGCAATCTAAGGGCATATTGCATATATAAGATTGGCCTTAGAGGATTCGTTATTGTATTTCTATTATCTGTGTATTTGCTTTTATAAATTCAATTATGAAAATTCATAACTTCTCCCGCATTCTTGGTTTTCCCTTTGCTATTTGCTTTGCCCTCGTCCTCTATTTTTCCATTAAAAATTATGACTCTGATCTTTCATATTGGGTCATACCGCCATTTTTGTGTGCTGCAGTAATCTTTATCATGGCCCCACAAATTGACTTTTGGTGGAACAAGAAACATCCTCCAGGGGTAGATCAACCTATTCGAGATTGGTTAATGCTCCATTCGGAATTTTATCAAAATTTGTCAAATGATGACAAACAAAAATTTGAAGATCGGTTAAGTCTCTACCTCCTTGGGAAAGAGTTTTTTACAATGGGAAAACAAAAACAAGAGGGTATGCCTGAGGACATCAAGGCCATCATTGCCTACAATGCTATAATTATAACATTTTATCAAGAAGATTTTATGATGGGAGATTTTGATAGGATGGTCGTATATAAACATCCCTTTCCTACTCCAAATAATCAGTTTCTTCACACAGTAGAAACTGAAATTGAAGATGGCGTTATGCTTTTTGCATTAGATTATCTTTTGCATGGTGCAATCAACCCAAAACAGTATTACGATATTGGAATGCATGCGCATGCAGATGCATACATGAAGAATAACCCAAATCTATATTGGGAAAATTTAACAGAAACATCTTGGGATTATGTTCAGACCATTTGTGGTTTTACTAAAGAGCAAATTGTTACTGTCTTAGGTTTCAAACAGCAAGATATCATACCCGTTATTATTACGCTCTATTTTACTTACCCTGATAGGTTCAGGCAGGTTTCTCCTCTAGATGCAAAATATCTAGATGCTATTTTCAAAACGATAAATGTATAACTATCACCTTAGTAGGCTTAAAGATATTTTCGAATGAGCAAAGGAATAATAAAAAGGTCCGCTGCTAAGGCGCTCAATAGTGTAATGGAAATCAGTAGTCCTAAAATATTGCTTGGTGGGTGAATTGAAAATAACATAACCAAGAAGCCAAAAAACAAAAGTATACTCGTAAAAATAATCGCTTTTCCCGTCTCTGTAAAACTCAGTTCCAAACTTTTTTCTTTATCATAACCTTTGGACCTAGATATTTTGTACTTACTCAAGAAATGTATCGTGTCGTCTACTGCTATTCCAAAAATTATTGAAAAGACAATCGTCGTACCCGCTTCCAATTCAATACCTGTCCACCCTAGAATTGCTGCTGCAAAAAGCAAAGGAACAACATTGGGCACAAAAGAAATCAGTAACATTTTAAAATTCCGGAACAGCAATCCCATTAAAATACTGACAATCAATAAGGCAAAACCAAGGCCTAGCAATAGATTATTCCTAATATAATCTGAATTTTTATCTAGAAGAAGTCCTGTTCCTGTCCTCCTTACATTTACAACGGATTTATCAATGTTTTTCTCTAACCAATTATCAAGTCTAAGTCCATAGCGTTGTATGCTATCTGCACCTAAATCATTAATCCTAGCGGAGATTCTTGTTTTTGTATTGTCTTCGCTAAAAAGAATTGCTTGGCCTGGAATTTTTCTAGCTAAGGCCTTAAATGCATTGTGCTGTTCCTTTGTCTCCGGCAATGCATAGCGCTTATCAAAGCTCAGTATTTGGCTTAGTGTTTTAAATATTGTTGTAGGGCCAATGATAGCTTTTGCATTCCCATCATCCTTGATTTTTTTTTCTATTTTTTCTACTTCTTGAATCACTTCATAGTCGTCCGCTTTAAAGTCATTCATACATTGTATTGCAAATTCATAAGGACGAAATCCAGCATATTTTTCTTCAAAGAATTTAAAGTCAGCAGTAATTTTTTGTTTTTTGGGCAAATTGCTTTCTATCCTATAGTTCGTGGTTATCTGCATTATTCCCACAAAACAAAAGACAATAAATAATCCCAAAGAAACTGCAATACGCACAGGGTATTTTTTAGTCATCTCGTACCATGCCAATGTAAACCTATCCCAAAAACCACTAGTTTTTGTTTCTTTTATTAACTCGTCTTTTTCAAAGAAAGAGAGTACTGCGGTAGTAAAGAAAATCACTGTTATGTAAGCTACCATTACTCCTAGTGCAGAGTTAATACCAAAGTCCTTTATGGGAACAACAGATGACGTTACTAAGGATAGAAATCCTGCTGCTGTTGTCAATGATGTCAAGAGCGTCGCCTTCCCTGTTTCATTTATTGTCAATAGAATTGCCTCTTTCTTGGATAAGCCACGTTTTAATTCGTCAATATATTTAGTGAAAATGTGCACGACGTCGCTGGTACCTACTATGAGCATAAGTACAGGATAGAACGCAGACATGACATTGAGTTCCCGGCCTAAAAAACTTAACAGTCCCATAAACAAAAGCAAACCAATCCCTATAGATATCATGGCTAATAATATGCCTTTGAGTCTTCTGAATAATAGAAAAAAAACGATACTGACAAGAGTAATTGAAACCACAGAAGATAATATGATTTCAGTTTTTTGCATTTCGCTTAACTCCATTTGAAAGTAAGCCCTTCCAAGATAATGGGAAGCCTCAAAACCATAATCGTCTATGCTATCATAAATATTCATCATAAGGACCTTAGAGTCCTCTAGATTTATTGTGTCCTTTATTTTTGCATTGATAACTAAACTGCTTCCGTCTTCACCAATCAAATTATACAAAAAGCGTTCGTCGTTAAGAATCTTTTGCTTTTGTGTATTTAATTTTTCTTGATCCTTCAAATCCAAAATACCTTTTGGTCCTGGTTGTAGAGGGTTAAAACTTGGATACTCTATTTGAGGTAGGGATAGGGTTGAAATTATGAATGGGTCCTTCTCCAGCTCATCAGCAAATTGCTTTACCTTTTTCAAAAATTCTATGTCAAAAACATCTGGCTTGTTTTCTATCGCAATGAGCAGAAAATTATCATCCGTTTCAAATTCACTGATAAAGTCGTTGAAAAACTCTAAGTCTTCGTCGCCTTGCGGAAAAAACTGTTCAAAACCAAAACTGAATTTAAGATTGAATAGGAGTGTGCTTGCAAGAATGCAAAGCAAAAACGTGATAACGATAGTGGTCTTTCTATGCGAGTATAGCGCGTCTAACATCTTCTGAATAAACAACAAGATAATATTGCAATTGTTGTGATACGCACTATCCATGTTTTACTTTTATGGTGTGGGTTTAAAACACTATAAACATAAGGGTATTGTCGCCGGTTGCGATGAAGCGGGAAGAGGTTGTCTGGCCGGACCAGTTTTCGCTGCCACTGTAATACTTCCTAGAAAGTTTTATCACCCAGATCTAGATGATTCAAAGAAACTTACTTCTCAAACACGCAAAGTCCTTAGAGCTTATATTGAAAAACATGCTGATTACTGGGCAGTCGCCCAAGTAAGTCCCAAAGAGATAGATAAGATTAACATTCTAAATGCCTCTTTCAAAGCCATGCATAAGTCTTTGAGTAAATTGCCTATAAAACCCGACTTGATACTTGTTGATGGGAACAGATTTAATCCTTATAAGTCCATCAAACACAGCTGCGTTATCAAAGGAGATGGTATATATCTAAGCATTGCTGCTGCCTCTGTTTTAGCTAAAGAGTACAGGGATGCATACATGAAGAGGCGGGCTAAGAAATTTCCAGCATACCTTTGGGAAAACAATAAGGGCTACCCTACTCAGCATCATCGCAGTGCAATTATTGAGCATGGAATCACTGAATATCATAGAAAAAGCTTCCAATTGTATCCCAATAATGGGCAAATACCACTTTTTGAAGACTAAAACCCAAGCTTTTACTGGTTTTTGAGCAGTTCTTTTATCTATTTAAAAGACCTTATTTTATTGACCTTTAAGAATATTGGTAATAACTTGTTGTTTTATTGCTTTAATGAACTATTAAAGGGCTGTATTGGTTTAATATAGGCTAGTAAACACCGATTATAGATGACAAATAATTATAACCTGTTAATTCAGAAATTAGATACTTTCATAAGGAAGTACTATTTGAATAAGTTTGTAAGAGGGCTTTTGTTTAGTGTCGCTCTAGTCTTTGGGCTTTTCCTTGCCTTTACAGTCTTAGAACATTATTTCTACTTTGGACAGAATGTACGTAAGATGTTTTTCTTTGCCTTTCTCCTTTCTTCTATAGCAGGCGTTTCGTATTGGGTAATAAACCCTCTTGTTAGATATTTTAATTTAGGAAAAAACCTTTCCCATCATAAGGCGGCTGAAATTATAGGATCACACTTTCCAGATGTAAAAGACAAGCTTATCAATATTTTACAACTCAAGTCTCAGTCATCTCTGGCGAGTAACTCTGCACTTATAGAAGCAAGTATAAATCAGAAAACGGAAAAGATAAAGTTGATTCCTTTTAAATCAGCAATAGATATTTCAAAAAATAAACAATATCTCAAATATGCGCTCCCCCCTTTTATGTTGTTGCTTGTAATTTTATTTGCAGCTCCCAGTATTATTAAAGACAGTACGCATAGAATAATAAACAATAATAAAGACTTTGAAAGAGAAGCTCCGTTTTCATTTTTAATGTCTCAAGAAGATCTATCTGTAATCCAGTTTGAAGACTATGTTTTAAATGTAACAACTGAGGGTAGTCTTATACCTGAAGACATATTTATTGAGCTTGATAATTTTCAGTACCGTCTACAAAAAACCGACAACAATACTTTTCAATACATTTTTAAAAATGTACAAAAAGACACGAAGTTTAATTTATTTTCTGGATTTGTAAAATCAATACCATCTACACTTAAGGTTTTAAAGAAACCCAATCTTATAAACTTTAGTTTATCTCTGGACTATCCGAGGTATACGGGTATTCCTGATGAGACTTTGGATAATGTAGGAGATATTTCTGTTCCGCAAGGAACTAAGGTTGTATGGAATTTTGATTCTGAAAACACTGACCTTTTGCAGATGCATTTTTCTGGAGCTAAAGATAAAGTAGAAGCTAAAAGAAAAGGAAAAAGTTCTTTTGACTTTTTCAAACGCATTATGCGTAACGAGTCCTATAGGGTTTTTATATCTAACCAAGCAATTCCTAATGCGGACTCCATTTCCTTTGCAATTAATGTTAGCCCAGATAAAAGGCCAGAAATAAATGTTGAGATATTTGAAGATAGTACTCAGACAGACATGAAATATTTTGCTGGTTCTGCTTCTGACGACTATGGAATTTCTTCGTTAACGTTTAACTATACGCAGACTGATGCTTCCGGTAGATCGCAGGGTATGAAAACACTACCTCTTACTATTCAAAAAGGAAGAGAAGTAAATTATGACCATGCTTTTGACATTACTGCTTTACAGCTTTCTCCAGGAGATAAACTGAGTTATTATTTTGAAGTTTTTGATAATGATGGGGTCAATGGGATTAAGTCCGCAAAAACTTCTGTTATGACCTTGGAAAAGCCAACCATAGAAGAATTTGAAGAAAAGGAAGATGAAAACGAGGAAGAGATAAAAGATGAGTTAGAAGAAGTCATGAAAGAGTCAAAGGAGATTCGTGATGAGCTTAAAGAAATGCGAGAGAAGTTATTGCAAAAGCCCGACATAGATTGGCAGGATAAAAATGATTTGGAAAAACTCCTAGAAAGACAAAAGGAGTTAGAAGAAAAAATAAAAGACGCTCAAGAAAAATTTAATGAGAACCTTGAAAACCAAGAAGAATTTTCTGAGCAAAAAGAAGAGATCCTAAAAAAGCAGGAAAAGCTTCAAGAAATGTTCAATGAGGTATTGGACCCAGAGACACAAGAGCTCATGCGCAAGATTGAGGAGATGTTAGAAGAGATGAACAAGGACGAGATGATGGAAATGATGGAAGATGTGGAAATGGATGACGAAACGATGGAGAAAGAGTTAGACCGTTTATTAGAGTTGTTCAAGCAATTGGAATTAGAGAAGGAGCTTGAGGAGCAAATAGAAAAATTAGAAGAACTTGCTGAAGAGCAAGAAGATTTGGCAAAAGAAACAGAAGAACAAAGTAAACCAGAAAGCGAGTTAGAAAAGGAGCAAGAAAAAATAAATGAGGAATTTGAAGAGATAAAGGAGGAATTAGAAGACTTAGAAAAACAAAATGAGGAGTTAGAGTTTCCTAAAGAAATGGGTGACGACAACGAAGAAAAAATGGAAGACATCCAAGAAGACCTGGATGATAGTAAAGAGAAGCTTGAGAAAAAGGAGAGCAAAGGGGCGTCTGAGTCACAAAAAAAGGCTGCTGGTAAGATGAAAGAAATGGCAGGGAATTTGCAATCTTCGATGGAGAGTGGAGAGATGGAGCAGATGGAAGAAGACATGCAGGCACTCAGACAGCTATTGGATAACTTAATTGCATTATCGTTTGACCAGGAAGACCTAATAGACGATATCAGAATAACGGACATCATTGCTCCTCGTTATTTAAAGCTTACAGAAACTCAATTCAAACTTCGCGATGACTTTTCTTTAATTGAAGATTCATTGCAAGCGTTGAGCAAGCGTGTTGAGCAATTAGAAACTTATGTGATAGAAAAGGTAGGTGAAATTAACACTAGCTTCAAAGGCAGTATTGAAGAGCTTACCAAAATTGACACTTTAGTAAAAAGAGATATTTCGCGACTAGAGGAAAGACTAAAAGATGATGCAGAGGTGTACCAAAGGTCTACAATGAAAAATGTAAATGACCTTGCGCTGATGTTAGACGATGCCATGCAACAGATGCAGGCGCAGATGGCCTCAATGATGCCGGGAAACCAAATGTGCGATAAACCAGGTGGAAGCGGAAAAGGCAAAGGAGGTGACAAACCATCAGATAAAATATCAGAAGGGCAAGAAGGCTTAAAAGAGCAGCTGGGTAAGATGAAAGAGCAGATGAAGGCGGGTGGCAAAAAAGGGATGGCGAAGCAATTTGCAGAAGCTGCGGCAAAACAAGCACAGATGCGAAAAGCTCTTGAGAAAATGCAAAAAGAAAAAGGTGAGCAAGGAAAGGGTTCAAAAGAACTCCAAGAGATAATTGATGCTATGGACAAATCAGAAGAAGATTTAGTCAATAAGCGATTGGATAACCAGCTCATGAAAAGACAAGAAGAGATCGTGACACGTTTATTAGAAGCAGAACAAGCACAAAGACAAAGAGAAAAAGATAATAAGAGAAAGGCAGAAGTAGGAGAAGACAAGAAAAAAGAAATGCCTGCAGCTCTAAAAGAATATTTAAAGAAAAGAGAAGCCGAAGTTGAAATGTTTAAAAACGTTTCTCCTGCGCTTAAACAATATTATAGAAACTTGGTTAACGACTATTATAAAGCGCTTAAATCGGATTAATTGGGATTAATATGACGACACACAAAACATCAAGATTAAAGATATCATCCTGCCCTTCAGAAATAGTACAGGTGGAAACCTATGTCCGCACTGTAGCAAAGAAATTTAATATCTCTCCTGATATCTATCCTAATATCTTGATTAGTTTAACTGAAGCTGTGAATAATGCCATTATACATGGTAACAATAAAGACCAAAGTAAGTTTGTAAAAATAAGTTTGGAAGAAAATTGTGACCTCCTTGTTTTTGAAATCACAGATGAGGGGAAAGGTTTTAACCCAAATGAAATAGCGGATCCTACCGCAGAAGAAAATATCGATTGCTGCGGTGGCCGTGGTGTACACATTATGAAAGAACTATCTGACGAAATAGATTTTTTAGATAATGGTCGTCGTGTGAAAATCTGCTTCAAGCATCGTTGCGTTGGATAAAGAAAAAATACAATTCGCCTCACTCTCCATTCCTTTTTCTTTAGATCAACAAGAAAAATACATCTCTACCCTAGAGAAGATTATTGGAGATTACAAAAAAAATTATTCTAAAATCCACTATGTCTTTTGCAGTGATGATTATTTACTTGAACTAAATAAGACTCACCTTCAGCATGACTACTATACGGATATTCTTACTTTTCCTTACAATGACGATCCTATTGAATCAGATATATTTATCAGCATAGACAGAGTAAAGGAAAACGCAGAAGAATATGGAGTTAGTTTTGAAAATGAACTTAGTCGTGTAATTGTTCATGGCGTATTGCACCTAGTGGGTTTAAATGATCACAACAAAAAAGATCAAGAAAAAATGCGCCAAGAAGAAAATCACTATATTGATTTGATTCTAAATACATAAGCGTGCACTTATCGTTTCTTCAAAATATCAATATCTCCTCTGTATTAAGGCGATTCCCCCTACCCATTCTTACGTCAATAATAATGGGTATGCTATCCATATTTCTTCTTGAGAACATAGTTGAAAGAAACACAGAAGCGCATCGTATAGTGACTAAGTTGTTTCATGTGTTACTACTATGGTTTGCCGCTTTTTCTTTGCTATCTATCTCAAAATTAAAAAGTGCATTTGTCCAGAAATATGAATTGTTCTTAACTCTTGGTCTTTTCCTTTTAGGAGCTCTTTACTTTTTTTTATTGCCTAGTTATCCATTACAACATAACGCAGTTCATACAATTGGCCTATTCGTTTTCTTACATTTACTCATAACGGTTCTTCCGTTCTGGAAAGATGATGATCTTAGGCAATATTGGGCATATAATAAAACCCTATTGTTAAGGTTTCTTGAGTCTTCATTGTATACTCTTTTTATTTTTGCCTCCCTGAGTATCGCTCTTTTCGCTTTAGAAAAACTCTTTGGTGTTAATTTTAAACGTTTAGAAGTATATGCTGATCTTTATATCGTCCTACTTTCTTTTTTTCACCCATTATATTTCTTTTCTCGATTTCCTAGTGATTTGGTTTTCGATAATACAGAATTAGAAAGTTCCTTTGCCTTTCGAGTTTTTGCTCGTCGCATTCTTGTTCCCATTGTTCTTCTATATGGACTTATTCTACTTGCATACATTGTTAAATTAATTGGTCTTTGGTCTTGGCCTAGAGGCTGGGTTTCTAATATGGTTTTGTGGTTTTCTGTTTTTGGAACCCTGGCTTATTTGCTTAACTACATCCGTCTAGATGAGAAAGAAAATAGCTTTGTTAGAGGCTTCAAAAAATACTATTTCCATTTTCAAGCAATCATGAGTCTTGTTTTGCTTGTTGCGATTTATAAACGCATTCATGACTACGGAATAACCGAACCTAGATATATTGTGGCTAGTCTAGGGCTGTGGTTACTTCTAATTTCGTCCTACTTCGTCGTTTCAGAACGAGATAATATTAAATGGATTCCCTCTTCTCTCGCCTTTGTTGTTCTTATTAGCACATTGGGTCCA
The DNA here is from genome assembly GCA_937967615.1 of uncultured Saprospiraceae bacterium. Lineage (GTDB taxonomy): Bacteria > Bacteroidota > Bacteroidia > Chitinophagales > Saprospiraceae > CALCMJ01. Next base: position 11,705 of record CALCMJ010000017.1, on the reverse strand, counting down.
TTTAATATGCATAACACTACCATTCGTTCACAGTTTAAACGATTTAAAACCGAATTAACTGAGGCCAAAATTCTTGATAATGGTGTTCTCAGGGCCGGTGAGGATTTATCAAAAGAAATGGGGAATACACTTTCTCACAGAATGTGGGTCCTTGACGAAAGGAACGCATTGCATAAATTAAAAGATTTAGACCACTCGCAAGTCAACTTGCCTGTTGATACTACTAAGTTTAAAACTGCTGAATCCCCTTTGCACTTTAGAAAACCATCGCGTTATAATAAAAATTCGTTTGTTCAAGAATACGCTAAGGCATTAGGCATTCCATATCGTTCTAGACACCAGTCTGTTAATTCCAACCAGAAATTTAATCTCCACAGTCAGGGAATTATAGATACACCAGTGAAAGGCTTTGATAAATTAATTCAATTCAGAGTTCTAAAAAGTAATATTGAAACGAGTCCAAATTTTACTTTTTCAGAAGATCAAACTTTTTTATTGTATACAGATTCTGAATATAAAGAACAAACCATTCCTCTTAATGAACTTATAGAAAAGTATTCTTTACGGAATGCTGTAAGTAATCGTCTAGAGAGTATTTACTTTAATTCTTCTTCCTCTGATCTACAATATCGATTCTTTCTTCGAAGTGTCATTGGAGAGATTTCAGAAGAAAAGGTCATTTTTGAAAGCATGCATGGTTTGGTCCTTATTAAAAAACAAGAGCCTAATGATTAAGCTCTTGTCCCTCTTTTATCTAATTACTGTTAATTCCCCAGTAATAATTTTATTTTTTTCCGTTGGTGTTTCAATAGACAATTGATAAATATATACACCTGGTTGTACTCCTTTGTTATTATATGTGCCATCCCATCCTTCATTCGGATCATTTGCACTTAAGTTGCTTCTATTAAACATAAGGTTTCCCCATCTGTCAAAAATCAAAAGACTATTTATATTTAAAATGACATCATCTGCTGCACCCACAAAGAAGATATCGTTTTGACCATCGTTATTAGGACTAAAGATTGTAGGGACATAAACATCTTCAATAATAATAGGAGCAAGTGTGATTTCTGCTCTACTCGTACAACCTAGTCCATGGTCTACGATAACAACAAATGTCGTTACTGTGTCCACATCCGCAATTGGATTGTCACACGTTGTACAGCTTAAAGAACTATTCGCTTCCCAGGCTACCCCTTCTATATTACTTGTAGAATTTACTTGTAGTTGATACGTGTTGCTAGATAGGCTAGTTGAGCTTATGTTTGACTCGTGCATTGTCTCACCTTCAAAAACTTCTGTTTGTGCAATAGATTCACATAAATTGTCTTGGTTCGTTACCTGCAAGAAATATGTGCCTCCTGTATTCACTTGTAATGTTGAAGAAGTTGCTCCTGGTATAGCTTGCATGTTAGCGTCCAACCATTGATATGTATAATCTGCGCCAGAGTCTGATAAACTGCCATCGATAATTACCTCTGTGTTTTCACATCCTATTTCATCTGGTGTTGTTATTTCTGCGTTTGGAAATTCTGAAATGTCAATAATATCCACTATACTAGAAGACACACATCCACTAGAAATATCCACTACGTCTAAAATTACAGGACCTGCTGTGCTTATATCAATACTGTTTGTTGTAAAGCTGCCTTCAGGTGTTGACCAATTATATGTAACCTCTTGAGTATTTATTACACTTAAGTTTATATCACTATTTATACAATCAATTGTAGTGTTGCCATTAAAAGGTACAATAGATGAATTCGGCACATCTAAGTCCTCTGTAATCTCTACTTGGTCTTCGCTCGTACAACCATTATTTAAATCCGTTACTAAAAATGTATATGTTCCAAAAACCGTAACGTCTTGATCTAAATCATTCCCCAAAACAGCACTATTAGGAGCTAACCAACTATACATTATTTCTACACCAGAACTTGGACTTGATCCGTTCAAGTTCAGCATTGAATTATTGTAACAATTCAGGACCATATCAAGACCCGCATCGCTTCCTGGTTCTTCAAAGTCTGCCGTTACTTCTACTTCATCTGTCATAATACATCCGTCAGCATAGACTACTTGGATTGTATATATTCCTCCCTCGCTTACTTGAACATTTAAACTATTAGATATAGAATTCCCCTGCGGGTCAAACCAAGTTATTGTTCCGTTTTCGCTAGTGGTTCCTACAAGAAAACTCGTAGGTGAATTGCAGTTAATAAACGCTGTGTTTCCCGCATCCACTATTTGAAGACATTCTAAATCACATGCCCCTGGATCTACAATATTAATTATTACTGTACACGCTGAGTTCGTCCCGTCTGTAATTGTTAAGGTCACATTTCCTCCTCCTGCGCTTCCGCCTTGCAAACTAAAGGGTGTATCAGATCCGTAATTTCCCGTAGTTGGTGATATCGTTCCTGTTGAAACACTTACCGAATAAGAACTCCCTAAGCCAACTCCAAGTGGATTCAAATTAAACGAAATAAAATCATCCGCAGTAATATCTGTATCAGGGCCAGAGTTGCATCCTACCTGAGAAAGTCCTGCCGCATCCAAACCGCATGGTTGCGTTACTTCACAGCTACCTGGGTCCATGATTATAAAATCCAATTGACAGTTTGGGTCTGTGCTGTCTGTTATCGTTATTGTGATATTTCCACCTCCGGCACTTCCTGCTTGCATTTGAAACTGCATAGATGCACCATAAGTTCCTGTCGTTGGGTTAACGGTCCCTGTGCTAGGTGATAAGGAATACGACGCGCCAAGATTCATCCCTTGTGGGTTAATGTTAAAAGTGATAAAGTCATCACTTCCGTCGAATGGGGTATTTGCTGAATCGCAACTCACGTCCTCTATTCCTGCAGATGTAATATTACATATAGCACCTACACAGTTTCCTGGATCCAAAATCATTATATCAAACGTACATGCTGGATCGTTTGCATCTGTTATATCTATAGTTAGATCTCCGCCGCCTGCACTTCCTGCTTGCAGAGCAAAGGGCATAGGAACCCCATATGTTCCTGTTGAAGGCGTAATCGTTCCTCCGCCAATGTTTAGATTATAGCTGCCGCTTGTTGCGTTTCCATTCACGTTGAGAACAAATGTGATAACGTCATCTGATCCATCTGCGTCTGTTCCGTTATTGTCACACTCTATTTCAGTGATTATTGCCTCTGTTATATCACAGGGTGCTACTTCACAACTTCCTGGGTCATTTAATAATACATCAAATGTGCAGCTGTTATCATCGCCATCTGTAATTGTTATTGTTACGTTTCCGCCTCCTGCACTTCCTGCTTGTAGGCTAAACATAGTTGTCACGCCAAATGCCCCAGATGTTGGTGTTACGGTACCGCTGCTAACACTTACAATATAGTTTGCTCCATTGGCGTTTGCGATAGGGTTTAAACTAAACTCAATGATATCATCAGAACCATCTGTATCCGTCATGTTATTGTTACAATCTATGTTTCCAAGTTGCGCGTTTGTGATCAAACATCCTATTGCAGAACAATCTCCTGGGTCTATAATTGTTACAACTATTTGGCATGAGGGATCCATAGAATCTGAAATCGTTAACGTTACATCTCCTGCTCCTGCGCTACCCGCCTGGAGAGTAAAAGCATTATCCATCCCGTAAGTTCCTGTTGTAGGTGTAATGCTTCCACTACTTGTTGAAACATTGTAGTTTGCTGATGCATTTTCTCCTGTTACATCCAAATTAAAACTTATAAAATCGTCAATAGTATCCTCTGGGTCTGCTCCTGTATTACATACTACATTTGCAATTCCTGCACTGCTTATTACACATACCGCATCTTGACAAGATCCTACCTCTGAAATCAAAATATCAATAGTACATGCTGGGTCATCAATGTCTGTAATTGTTACTGTCACATCTCCCCCTGTTGCTGACCCTGCTTGCATAGAAAAACTTTGACTGGATCCATACGTTGCCATTGCAGGATTCACCGTTCCTGTGCTAACAGATATATTATATCCACTTCCTAGGTTGGTGCCAGATGGGTTCAGATCAAAAATAAGTATATCGTCTGCTCCTTCGGTTGGGGTCCCGTTTTGATCGCAAGTTACTCCTGACAAACCGATGTCTGATAAACTACATGGTTGTCCAGAACATGGTCCTGGGTCTATTATCTCTATTGTAGAAAAACAAGTAGGATCATCCGAGTTGCTAATGGTAATAGTTACATTCCCTGAGCCTGCACTTCCTGCTTGAAGAGAGAACAGAACCACGCCACCAAATGATCCTGAAATAGGATTAATTGTACCCTGGTCTACGGAGGCAGAAAAATTATATGAGTTGTCTAAGCCACTAAGGTCTAGTGCAAAGTTTATAATATCATCTGAGTTATCTCCTGGTGTCCCGTTTTCATCGCAGCTTATGTTCTCCGCGGTACTGACATCCACAATGGGTGGTGCATCTATAACAAAGGGCTGTGTTATTTCGCAATTAGCTACTGCTGCATCAGAAATTACTAGTTCATAAAAACCAGCAGGCACTCCTGTTAGGTCTTCCATTAATGAGCCGTTAGACCAGTTAAAATTATATGATCCAGATCCTCCAAACACATCTATTTGTACTTCTCCTGAATTTAAATCATCACAGCTTGGTACAATGATCGTAGAACCTGTTATTTGAATAGGATCATATTCTGAAATTTCTACATTCAATGAAGCTTCACAGTTATTTGCATCTGTTACCATCAATGTGTATTGTCCTGCGCTTAGACCCAATAAATCTGGTGTTGTCTCTGAGCTTCCTGCTATCCACTGGTAGTCTACTGGGTCTGTTTGGCCTGAAATATTTGTCATTATAGCACCATTCATGGCTCCGTTGCATAATATATCCGTTGGGTCAGCTGTTAGGTTTACATCTATTTCTGACACAACAACAGTTCCTGAACCCATGCCTACACAACCTGCTCCTCCACTGAGAGTAACTCCTGTTAGCGTGTACGTACCTGCTAAGGCAACATTAAAATCAAATGGATTTGTGTTTGCTCCAAAATATGTTGTGTTTATTCCATTAAATTCATAAGAAAAATTCCATGGTCCCGGGTCTCCTCCACTAAACGCTATTTGAATTGTGTTGTTATTGGATGTTCCTTCTGAACAAACAACTGCGTCACCTGAAAGTACAGCAGAAAATATATTTTCTACTATTACCTCTATGCTTATCATTTCTGATTGGCCACAATCATCCGTAACGACAAGTGTGTATGTTTCTGTTGCCGTGGGTGTCACAGTAATTGATGGAGTGCTTTCTCCAGAACTCCAACTGTATTGTAGGTTTGGAACTCCGCCTGTAATAATGGGATCCAATAGCTGAGACTCTCCTGGACAAATAGAAAATTCGTCCATAATGTTTATGACTATGGGCTCTGGGTCTATCATATCCATATCATATGGAATAAAATCTGAACACTGGCAATCACTTTCAATATCCAATATAAGTTGCTCTGGCGACTCGCCGTCCTCTCCTACTATCATTGGAATGCACATGTCTATACATTCTGTCCCTATAGGAATAATAATTGGGTTAATTATATCTGCAGCATTATAATCTAATCCTGCAACTGCCGTGCTGGCTGCATTAACCATAACGTCTATTTCGTACTCCAGGTTTGGATCTGAACTGTTTGTTCTACAAAATGTATAACACGCATCAAAACAACCTTCTATAGCTACTTCGTCTGGATGGTCATACACAACATCTATATCCACACTTGTGGAACTTCCTGCGAAAAAACTTCCTTCTTTTATAAATACTGCCGAGTTTACATTCGGGTCTCCCCCGTCAGCAATTGCTAATTTGATGGTATATGTTTCACACGGAATTACAAACAGTTCTCTTGTTTGAAGTTCTACTGTGAAACCATCAAACTGAATGTCGTTAGGTGCTGCTGCGTTCGTTAAGTTGTCTCCTGCGCACGAACCCTGTCCCGCAGGCTGTCCTGGGTCAAGGTTACTGATATAATATTGCGAATTGTCTTGGCTGTTTATTGAATTTACAGAAACAATAACTCCGCCAGGCAAGGCCGCTAAGTTTAAGTTGTTGTAGTTACCTCCTCCCTGCGCTACAGGTACAGGACCATCAATAAAAAAACCAAAAACATCATTAAATGCACCTCCAGTAAATTCGCAATATTCTTCTGATGCAAATACGTAAGTCCAAAAAATTTGGTCCTCTAGGGGTTCAAATTCAAATGTAATACTGGCCACATCAAATAATGCTTGACCAGGAACAATATCTTGTAAGTCTGGATCACTTGTTCCGCCATTGGTGTTCGTGCTCATTGCGTTACTGTCGTTTGGTCCCATCACATCCTGAACATTACCAGTAGATAATACTATCCCTCCTTCAAAACCTATAGATGATGATCCGTTCGTAAACTCTCCTATTGCGTCTGTTCCAATATTCGTATTAAGAATATTCGCTACGATACAATCTTCATCAATAAACACATTGTTAATAAGGTCATCTGCGTTTGTGTTGGGTATTCCTGTGATACCAGTAAGTGACCGGCTTGAGCTTTTGTTTTCCTTTGAAAGAGAATTTCTGTATTCCCTAATTTCTTTATCTACACGGTCCATTGGTTTTTGAGCATCTGCAGAATTGGGTATTAAATACATGACAAAAACCAATAATGTCAACAAGTTTCTAACTATATAGCAAGTGTTCATAATAAAACATTTATAAGGGAGTTCTCTAAAGTATGCATCAATACCTTCTTTTCCAAAGAAAAGACAGAATATAGCTAGCTATTTATTTTACAATGAAATAGAATTAATCTTCCTTTGTACTTTACTTTTTAAATCAACTTGTGATATGAAAGTTTTGAAGTTTGGTGGTTCCTCTGTAAAAAACAAGGAAAATATTCTTAAGGTCTTTGATATCTTATCTTCTCAGTACCATAACAAAGGAGAATACACTGTAGTTGTTTCTGCATTTGGTGGGATAACAGATCAACTTATTTCAATGAGCAATCTTGCAGCTGATGGAGACATAGCTTACTTGGATGTGTTTAAAGAATTTAGTGATAGGCATCACAATACTGCTCTAGAAATTCTCTCTGAAGAAACGTATTCAAAAATTAAAGAGGAGCTGGACAATAACCATTTGACATTAAAAAATTTACTGCACGGTATTTTTTTAGTCAGGGAATCATCCCCTAGGACAATGGATTATGTTCTTAGTTTTGGAGAAAGAAATTCTGCCTTTATTATTGCAAGTGCTTTTAATGAAAGAGGGATTCCTGCATCATACTTAGATGCAAGAAAAATTATTACTACGGATAAATCTTTTGGTAGTGCAATCGTAAATTTTAAACTTACAGAAGAAAAGACTTCACTCTTCTACAAAAACAATGCTGCAGTCTTGCACGTCGTTACGGGATTCATTGCTGCTGATCTAGGGGGACTTACTACCACACTTGGACGAGGGGGTTCTGACTATACGGCAAGTATTTTATCATCCGTGTTGGGAGCTGAAATGTTGGAGATTTGGACTGATGTGGATGGAGTACTCACTTGTGACCCAAGAAAAGTTAAAAAAGCCTTTACTATTCCTTCTCTTAGTTACAGCGAAGCAATGGAGTTGTCGCATTTTGGAGCAAAGGTAATATACCCTCCTACAATACAGCCCGCTCTTTTAAAGGACATTCCTATCTACATCAGAAACACATTCAATCCCAGCTTCAGAGGGACGCTTATTAACAAAGAAACAGAAGCTTCTCTTGCAAAAGAAATCACAGGACTTTCTTCCTTATCTGATATCTCTCTTTTACGCTTGCAGGGTTCTGGGATGGTTGGCATACCAGGTATCTCTGGTAGGCTTTTTAGTGCTTTGGCCAAAAGGGGAATTAATGTAATTCTGATTACCCAAGGTTCTTCTGAGCACTCAATTAGTTTTGCAGTTAAAGATATGGATGCCTTGGATGCAAAAGCTGCTATAGAAGATGAATTTGAAAAAGAAATAAATAAAAAACACCTAGGAGAAGTTGAGATAGAAAACAAGCTATCTATTATAGCGGTAGTGGGCGAACAAATGAGAAACATTCCTGGTGTTGCTGGAAAACTTTTTACAGCCCTGGGAAAAAATGGTGTAAATGTTGTTGCAATTGCGCAGGGGTCTTCTGAGTTAAATATTTCTTTTGTTGTGCATAGCAACGATTCCGTTAAGGCCTTGAACTTAATACATGATTCTTTTTTTCTATCTGACTTTAGGACAGTGCACTTGTTTATGTTAGGAGTTGGTTTAATAGGAGGAACCTTGCTAGATCAAATAAATTCAAATGCTAAAAAACTTCTTGAACAAGAACAGCTTGAATTAAAAATTTCTGGTTTATCAAATTCCAAAAAAATGGTTTTTTCTGAGAATGGCATAGATCTGAATTCTTGGAAAGAGGTCTTACTGGGATCAGAGAATGTATCGTCTCCTTCTGCTTTTGTTGATAACATGATAACTCTTAACCTAGCTAACTCTATTTTTATTGACAGTACTGCAAATGCTGAAATACCCTTACAGTATGAAAAGATTTTAGGGGCGAATGTTTCAATCGTTACTCCTAACAAAGTTGCAACCTCCAGTTCATATAAAGACTATATTAAACTTAAGTCTCTGGCTAAGAAAAAGAATATTGATTTTCTCTATGAGACCAATGTGGGTGCAGGCCTTCCTATTATTTCTACAATAAAAAATTTAATGTCTAGTGGAGATCGTATTATTAAATTAGATGCCGTTCTCTCTGGAACAATTTCTTATATTTTTAACACATTTAATTCCTCCCTTTCTTTTAGCTCTGTTGTAAAAGATGCGCAAGAAAAAGGATTGACAGAACCTGACCCAAGAGATGACTTGGGGGGTACAGATGTGAAGCGTAAAATCACGATCTTAGCAAGAGAGGCGGGCATTCCATTAGAGATGAGCGATGTAAAACTAGATAATATCCTCCCTAAGTCCTGCTTGGAGGCTAAAGATGTGGAAGCGTTTTATCGTGAACTAGAAGAAAATGATTCCATGTTTAATACCATGGTGCTAAAGGCTGAAAACGATAATAAAAAACTGCGATACGTTGCTTGCTTAGAAAACGGAAAGGCCTCTGTTAAGTTGGTCAATGTCTCAGAGGATAATCCATTCTATTCGTTAGAGGGTAGCGATAATATGATTGCACTTACAACAAATAGATACTCCAATAGACCCTTGGTCGTCAAAGGTCCAGGTGCTGGAGCTGACGTAACGGCTGCCGGTGTTTTTGCTGAGATTTTGAGCATTGTCTTTAAACAGAATAATTAGAAAGAATGAGTGGTATAAAAGTATTTGCTCCGGCCTCAGTGGCAAACCTTGCGGTGGGTTATGACATTCTTGGACTAGCATTAGAAAAGCCAGGAGATGAAGTGATTGTAAAAAAAGGAGAAACGGACGGACTTGTAATTAGCAAAATCGTCAATGGAAAATCACTCTCCAAAGAGCTTCATAAAAACACGGCGGGTTTAGCTGCTCTACGATTATTGGAACATTTAGGTGAAGAAAAAATGCCCATTCAGATGGAGCTGCATAAAAAAATGCGGCTAGGTACCGGACTGGGATCTAGTGCGGCAAGTGCCGTTGCGGGTGTAATGGGCATAAATGAATTTTTAGGAAAACCTCTCACAAAACCAGAGCTTCTGCGCTTTGCTGTTGAGGGTGAGCAGGTTGCTGACGGGTCATGGCATGCTGATAATGTTGCCCCTAGTTTATTTGGAGGTATTATTTTAATAAGAGATAACCTATCGCTTGATTGGAAACGCATTTATGTACCTGAGCATTTAAGTCTGGTTATGATTCATCCGTTTATCAAAATACTAACGAGTGAGTCTAGGGCTCTGTTAAAGAAGGAGATTGCTTTAGAAGATATGGTTGCTCAGACAGGAAACCTTGCTGCCCTAGTTGCTGGCTTTTACACCTCAGATTACAATATGATTCGCCGGTCTTTGAACGATCACGTAATTGAACCCCAGCGTAAAAAATTAATTCCACATTTCGATGCAATTAAAGAAATTGCCTTGAAAGAAAATGCTTTAGGGTTCAGCATAAGTGGTGCTGGTCCTTCTATGTTTGCTCTGTGCGAAAATTCTTTTATCACTGACAACATTATGACTGCAGTTCAAAGGTTTTATTCTGATAAGAAGCTAAAGGTAGATGTTTTTGTTTCCGGTATTAATCTCAGGGGTGCTTATAAATACTAATTCATGAAATTATTTAGTACAAACGATAAAACAAACATTGTAGACTTGCGTACCGCTGTGCTTAAGTCACTTCCTGCAGATAAGGGCCTCTATATGCCATTGCATATACCCGAACTAGATAAACGATTTATCGAAAATATTGACTCCTATAGTTTTGTAGAAATCGCCTTTATCGTCTCGTCTACCTTGTTGGGAGAATATATTCCACCCTCGGATTTATACTCTATTGTTTCAAAGGCAATTAATTTTCCTGCGCCCGTAAAATCAATTACTACAAATATTTCTACTCTTGAATTGTTTCACGGTCCTTCTTTAGCTTTTAAGGACTTTGGTGCCCGCTATATGGCCGAATTAATGTCTTATTTTACCAAGAAGGGTGAGAGTAAAATAACAATCTTGGTCGCAACAAGCGGAGATACGGGCGGTGCTGTCGCAGCTGGCTTCTACGATACACCGGGTATTGATGTGCTTATATTATATCCTTCTGGGCGCGTAAGTGCATTGCAGGAAAAACAGCTTACAACTTTAGGTAAAAACATTTCTGCTTGTGAGGTCAATGGTAGTTTCGATGATTGTCAGGCCCTAGTCAAAGAAGCTTTTTTGGACCATGAGCTAAACAAAAAATATAATCTCAGCTCTGCAAACTCTATAAATATTGCGCGTCTTATCCCGCAAAGTTTTTATTATTTCGAAGCATTCAAACAATTAAAGAATAAATCAAATGTCGTCTTTTGTGTTCCAAGTGGAAATTTTGGAAATCTCACTGCAGGTTTGTTTTCAAAAAAAATGGGCCTTCCGGTTCAGCGTTTTATAGCTGCCACAAATAAAAACGATGTCGTTCCGCGATATTTAGAAACAGGTACTTACTCCCCTCTTGAGTCTGTTTCTACAATATCAAATGCTATGGATGTAGGCGCCCCTTCAAATTTCTCCAGAATATTAGAACTCTACAAAAGCGATTGGGCTTCCATTAAAAAGGACATTGTTGGTTTTTCGTTTACGGATGAAGAAACTAAACGAGCAATGCAGCACGTATATAAAAATCACAATTACATTTGCGATCCGCACGGCGCTGTTGGTTTTTTAGCTGCTGAGGAATTTCTTAAATCAAACAACGGAAAACAAGTCGTCTTTCTAGAAACTGCACACCCTTCAAAGTTCCTCGATGTGGTGGAACCTTGCTTAGAAACAAAAGTTGAGGTGCCTGCAAGGTTGGCATCCTTAGCAAACAAAACAAAAAAGGCAGAAGTCTTATCTCCTGCCTTTGATGATTTTAAATCTTATCTTTTAAACAGATAATTTTCTACTGTTTTCTGAATTGAATAGTCTCCGTCTCAAGCTTTATCATATAATTCCCGCTTGCTAGCGTTCTGACGTCAATTGGTTTTGTTTCTTCTACAAAACCTTCTTTAATGAGCAGTCCCGTTTGTGTAAGAATTTTAAATCTT
>CALCMJ010000016.1 GCA_937967615.1 uncultured Saprospiraceae bacterium | reverse complement strand
AAATGTGGTGAGTTTTAATACTATCAAGAATTTTGCTGATGGTGTTTCTACAGATGGGCCAGCATATGAGACATCCTATGCTTTGGACATTCATAATAATGACATCATTAATATTGTAGATGATCATATAGAGGTAGATGGCACAATATCAAATACACGCATCTACCAAAATAGATGTTTTAATGGTCGAGCCGGAATTAGTCTTGCGCCAATTTACGGAGGGCCTGTTTATGTTCTGCGTAATATTATTTTCAATATTGAAAACACAGGTTTAAAAATGAATAGAGGTCCGTCAGGAATGATCGTTGCGCATAACACGATTGTAAGTCATGAAAATGCGACGGAGTCACCTACTGGATGGCAGAATACTTATTATCGGAATAACTTGATTCTAGCGTCCCGCTATTGCTTTGAAATGTTTGGCCTTGTGGATAGTAGTACGGACGACTGGGATTATGGTGCGTATTATTCTACGCGGGGCGGGATGACAAATACGGAATGGTTTAAATGGAATAACATTCGGTATGCGACAGTGCCGGTATTAAATGCAAGTGGCATTCTAGAGTCCAATGCAATCGAAGTAGCATTTAGCGAGTTTGAAAATATAGATTTACCTGAGCCATATCCTACAGAGTATACAACGGCGGAACGCAGTTTTATGCCTTTGGCGGGCGCGAGTGTAATAGATAGTGGCGAAGAATTAGTGCATATGAATAGTCCTTTTGTTTCTGATGGTCTCCCGGATAGAGGTGCCTTAGAATTTGGTGAAGAGGAACCCATGTATGGGCATTATTTTCCTTGTGATGATGGCGATGAGTGTACGTCTAATGATAACATTGATATTGATTGCAACTGTACCGGCGTGCTCTTAGATGAGGATGCCGATGGATTATGTGACGAACTAGATCCTTGTGTGTTTTGTGCGGATCTTACTGTAGTACAATCAATTCTTCCTACGATTGCAAATGGACCCACTACATCTTTTTGGGAAATTCAAGTAAGTGAACTCAATGGGTCTGACTCTGAAGGCACCATAACAGTTGTAATGCTAAAAGATCCTAAACTGCAAATTAATTGGATAACAAATGAAACTCAGATAGGTCCTTATAATGTAAATAATGCGCAATGGGTGTATGATGGTTCAAATCCAAGTTTTCATTTTTGGACTTCTGATATCAGCATAGCATCAAATGGAAGCAGCGCTTTGGGTTTTGAAGCTGTTTATGATCCTCAGAATACGACAGGTTCTTTGAGTTTTACGGTAACATTAATAGCAGGTAGCGGCGGAGAAATAAATGGATTGAATAATATTGATGCAGAAACTATATTGTTCTTTGCTAATTAGTGGGACGGGGCGAAGGGGCGAATGAAGAATGAAGAATGATGAATTTACCTGAACCTACTTATTTAAGATAATGAAAAATTAGAAAAAGCGGCAAGTGGAGGGACGGAGAGAAGGGGAATATCGGGAAAATGGGTATGAAGTTGCAAACTTCATACAACAATCGTTTTTGTAGAACTCTAGGGAAAGGAGCGAACACTTAAACTAGTGCATTTTCCTGACCAGAATCTAACAAAAATAAACAGGAAGTTTCTATGCTCTCTACCCTATCTCGGATCCGTGAAATATCCACCTCTTCGCCTCGCATGGAAAAAATGTTGAGGTCTGCCTGAGGCACCTTTTTATCTAGCACTGTAAAATGTTCTCCAGAGGTATAACTAAAACTACAGTTTTCCGGAATACGTGCAAGTATTTGTAGTTTGTTCATGTAGGCCTCCGCTCTTTCCTGTTCTTCAGACAATGGAATACCTTCTTCAGGATTAAGCACGGTGATAATATTCCATTGTGCCTTCCAGTTTCTTTGGAAAATGTAAGAACATAAGATTGCAAGATTAACATGCTCTACTTTATGGTCTTGTAGAGATTCTAAGTTGTTAAAGTATACCCACATGTTTATGCTTTTCTCTAGGCCTAATCCGAGTTTCTCATAAGGAATAAACAGCATTCCTCCCATTTCAAAGTTTCTTCCCTCACGCAAGAGGTTTGCTGCCACTTCGTCCTGTTTACGGTTCTCAGATAAACTTATAAATAAGATATTTGGTCTGAAGAAAGCGGCCTTTAAAGATTGCATGCTTGTCTTTGCACTTTTCTCAAAGGAAGGACTTTGGATAAGAGCGGACCTTGCACTGATGCCTTGATCCATAAAGTGATCTGCCAGTTCTTGCAATCGTTTTCCCGTTTGCTCTCCTTTCAATGATTTTATACTTGGAGAAAAGCCAAGAATTTTCAAGGAACCTTTTGGATTTACTAAGGAGTAAATGAGACGATGCGCTCTTAAGACATCTTTTTCTGATTCTACAGGCATAAGTAAATTTGGCTGCCATGATCTTTCCTTCGCTTCAGGTAATTTATTCACTACTCTTGCTGACCATTCTGCGACTGCGTTAAAAATTCCACTACGGGTATCTCCTGTTAACGTATCCAATTTTCTTTTTGTCAAAAAGCTATATACCGCTAAGACAATCCCAATGGAGACCATCCCAAAAAATGCATTTATAATAAACATGACAAGAAAGCAACCCAACGCTCCAAAAATAGGAACTAAGATATGCACTCTGAATGTAGGTCTAAAACTTACCTGTCCAAGCCCTTGCTCTACGAGGACTACTACATTTATCATGGCATAAGTGATCATAAAGAACATTGTGATTAGGGGTGCAATCGCATTCAGGTCTCGCAAGAGTAAGCCTAAAAACACGATTGCTGCAGTTATGAACAACGCCAGCCTAGGTTCTCCTTTAGAATCTAACTTGCTCAATTTATCATTCATGAATAGAATTCTATGTTCGCCCAGGGCGGCTAAAATACGAGGGGCGCCTACGATGGATGAAAGCGCAGAGGAAAACGTTGATGCCAGCAAGCCTATCAGTACAATAGGCATCCAAGCTGCTTTTTCTATAATGATATTATAATTTTGTGTTAGCTCTTCCGGCGTGGCGATTAAGGCAAGTAAGACAGCTAAGGCCAGATATACGCTGGTACTTAACCCCACTGCCCATAGTGTTCCGTTAGGGATACTCTTGCGTGGGTCTTTGAGATCTCCTGACATGTTAGCTCCTGCCATGATTCCAGTGACTGCAGGAAAGAAGACAGCAAATACAATCCAAAAATCAGAGCCACTAAATCCATTTTGCGATGACCCTGCATAATCTCCTATCCATTGGATCTCCGTATTTAATTCGTTTGTAAAAACAGAACCAAATATTGAAATTATAGAACCGACGGTGATCAGTAAAAATAGATATTGGATCTTGAATGTAAAGGCAGTGCTTATATTAACTACTATAACGACTAGAATGAAACTAGCAAGGTCCACAAGGATTGCAGGATGTTCTGGAAAAATATAATTCCAGCCTTCTCTAAAACCAAAAATATACATAGTGACTGCGAGGGCTTGTGCTATGTAAAGAGGAATGCCAATGGCTCCTCCTGCCTCCAGTCCTAAACTTTGTGTAATTATAGAAAATGCACCACCTTTCCCTATTCTGATGTTTGTGGTAATGGAAGACATGGACAATGTGGTCAAAAAGGTAATACCACATGCGAGTAAGATAATACCAATAGCGCCTAAGAGTCCTGCATTTCCAACTACCCACCCTTCTCTGATATACATGATTACTCCCAGTATGGTGAGTAACGCGGGAGTAAACACACCTTGGAAGGTGCCAAATTTCTTGGTAGTTATATTTTCTTCTTTATTCTTAATAATCTAGTCTTTGTGCAAAGCTAGTTTTTGTAATTAAGAAATTGGAATTCGAAAGAGAAATATGTATCTACAAATATCATTGAGGGTCCACCTTAAGATTCAACTATTCTTAATAAATAAACAAATGGAATGTGCGTTTTTTGTGTCGCTTCTATGGAGCTTATTGTTTATTGTATCTCTAATCTATAAACATGTCGCTCCTCTGGAGCAAGGGAATAATATTAAATCTAAACACTCTCTAAAAGCAAGGACCACAAACTAAATATTCGTAAACAGATAATTGATGAATAAACAATCTCTGTAGCCACAGATTATTTATTGTTAACAATAAATAAAGAATGAATACAATGTATTCATTCTTTATTTAAACCCTTCTTCTTATTTTATTCTAAAAGACCCATGTTCAAGATCAATCTTGACTGTTCCCATTGTTCCTGCTCCTGTATTCAATGTGCCTTTAATATCTGTATCATGATCTTCGATGATTTTGGTTTTTATATCAAAATTACTTGGAAGGTTTGCAGTCATAAATGTGCCGGTGATTGTTAAATCCAAATAGTTGTCAGTAGAAATATTGATATCTCCAAAACTTGATTCTACGTAACCATCCTTAAACCCAGCATCCAACTCTTTAATTTTTGTGCCACCATGTTCGTTTTCAATGTGGAATGAGGTCATTATGTTTTCTATTACATAAGAGGTAAATGAACTTTCTGCAATAATTGCTCCTACTGTACTAATTTCAAAATCAGAATGGGATCCATCATTTAGCAGAGATTCCACTGTTCCAATTGTGTAATCCCCAAAACCTGAATCTATTTTCATATCCCTGGCTGTTGTGACAGTAACATCTGAATGTTGGCTATCAATTACAAGATCATTTACTGAAGTACAGATAAAGTTTCCAAAATTTACTTCCACGTCTGCGTCTACTAAACTTGAGATTTTTGCATCTCCGTGTGCAATTTCTAAATCCAGTTTTCCTGTTATGTTCTCTACTTCCAGATCACCAAACTGTAGGTCAATATCTGCTTTTGCAACATCCGTTTGAATCATGATATCACCATGCTGATTTGCTAATTCAACATTTGTGTTCTCTGGGACTGTAATGATGTAGTCTACAGAAAAATTATCATCGTCACTACTCCATGAAAAGGACCAGCTATCAAATAATGTTCCACGCTTTCCAATATTTGTAATTCCTTTGACACTCGTTAATGTTTCTTCAAGGTTCACGTGTATGGATTCAAAGAGCTTATCTGCTTTTGCTTGATTCTTTGCAGAGACTGTAATCAAAACATTGATCTCAATTTTACCCTGCGTGCCTCGTATGATTTTAATATCTCCAAAGTGATTGTCAATTTCCAGATTTGGTGAATTGCCCACAGAGAAACTCTTGTTTATCTCTTTTGTAAAATCTTTCTTACCTCCGTTGGCATAAGAAAATTGTGTAGCGAGAATAGCTAATGTTATAAGTATTAATTTTTTCATCTTATAAGTTTTAATAAATCGTACTACTCTCTTTTGATTGAGATTCTAAATCTTTTGTTTTTACCTTCGTTAGGATCTTTTCTAATGCATTCAATTTGGCTTGATAATTTTTCATCATTGCTTGGATGACTATCTTAGAATTTGCTCCGCTGTTCTGTATAAGTTCTTCCTTTAGTTCCATGTGTATTTGATCAAGCAGATCAATGTCTGTCAACAATTTCTTATCGAAATCATATTCTGAAAGTTCATCCAGTTTATTGTTGACGAGTTGCGTGTATTTTTTTTCTGACTCTTCTATCTGTTGTTGCATTACCAGCTGAGGAGCTTCCTGTCTATTACCAAGTGCTAATCCAATTCCTGCACCTACACCTATTAGAATAAGAGCTGCAGCTGCATATTTATACCAACTAATCTTTCTTACGGGTGTATTCGCTTGCATTCCTTTATGGATCTTTGACCAGATCTTATCTCGAGGAATTTCAGAGTCAAATTGCTCTCTATTTTTTCTTACAAATTTTTCTAAATTATCACTCATTGTTTAAATTTTTACGCCAATAATGAGTTGGTGTTGTTTTCTTCAATTAATATATCTCTCAGCTTTTTCTTTGCTCTACTATATTGTGTCTTGGAAGTGCTTACAGTTATATCTAGAATATCTGATATTTCTGCATGATCATAACCTTCCATCAAATAAAGATTAAGAACTGTCCTAAAACCTGGTGCCAATTGCATAATTCCAGATTTCACTTTGTCCACAGATAAAAGTTGCTGAGGGATATGAACAGCTTCTTCTACTTCTGGAACATTGTCTATTTCTTCAAAAAACAGTTTCTTCTTCTTCAGATGATTCAAGCAATGGTTAATAACAATTCTTTTAATCCAAGCTCCAGGTGTAGATTGATATCCGTATTGATGCATTTTAGTAAACACATCCACAAAAGCATTTTGCATAACATCTTCAGCATCTTCTCTGTTCTTCATCATCCGTAAACAGATGTTATACATTGCCTTGGAATATAATTCGTACAATCTGTATTGCGCCTCTTGATTGCCGGACTTACATTTCTCTATTAAATCTTTATGTAAAACTATTTCAGCCACTAGGAATTAATTGTCATCTATAAGGAAAGACAACAAGTTATTTCAATAGTTGCATTGGTAGGTAGCCTAAATGTTAAAATTCAGGGATTTTGAGGCTAGGAAGGGCATATTGAGCTTAAAGACGAGAGGTTTACTCTTCTTCTCCAGAATCTAATTTTTCTGCTAGCTGGTCTTCTGTGAGTTTTTTGTCCGTAACTGTGCTATCTAGGAAAGCATTCAGCTTGTCTACGTCCAGATTGGTTTCCATTTCTCCAAATGAATTTATCTTGATGTCAAATCCAGAAAGATCTTCATGGACCTTTGGATTTCCTTTTTGTTTCATTTTTTTAGGCATTATTGCTTTCTTTCTTATATCAACGTACAGCTATGCTGACGCAGTTCCATTATTGGTCAATTTCTTCAAGAAAGTTTCCCCATACCCATCCTTCTTTATCAGCATATTGGATTCTACACCATTTCCCCTGTTTCCCTTCTAGGAAGAATGTCTCGGTCCCATAATACATGATACGCACAAGAGTACTATCAGGCAATTTGGCAATTACTGTGGAAGACAAGGAAGCATCTTCCCTTAAATTCACATAACTACTTTCTATCGTAATACGTGCAGGAGGATAACCCTGATTACCCTGGCACTTTTTTAGCGCTGTCTCTAATTTTTGAATCTGCTGTGTAAAAGCAGTATTGTCTTCTTGTAGTTTTTCAACATTTATGACTGGCTCTTGGATTTCTGATGGATCCTCTTTGTCAAAGAGTTCCATAGGACTTTTTTGAAAATACATAGACGCTAATAACCATAGGGTTATTAAACCAAAGATTACATATAGTAGGCCTTGTATGGCAGTTCCTCCACTTTTTTTGTTCCTTCTGGACATAGGTGTTTTATTTAATCAAGTGTGAAGTGGATGCGAGGATTGATTAGAGTGCTCTAAGTTAAACTTTTGCCAGCTCAGATTTCAAATAATCAATAACTTTTATTTCCATTGCATCTACCTCTCTTAATTCAGACAGATACCAACTGATCCAGTCACCTAGGTGGACAAAATATATTGCTTTTTCTACCAAAGAATTTCCTTTTGAGTAAATCTCAATTATTGTCTTTGTGTATTTCCCTATAATTTCCTTATTAATATCCATTCTGACCTGATTGCGTTTCAAGTCATCTTTGTTTCTCAGATAAAGCACTGCTAAACGTTCGTCTCTACTAGTCCAACCCACTAACTCGTTATGATTCATCTCTGGAATCACATGATGCCAACACAACATTTTTGCATTCTCATTAATTTGTTGTCTGAGTCTCACAGCCACTGCTTCCATTCTGTCTGTCGTGTAGATGATAGGAATCTTATCATAGATTTTCTCCGCTACCCCTTTTGCCGTTGCCTTAATTTCGTCAGAGTCATATTTAATGAGGTCAGCACTTGACTTTACTTTGTTTATAGCAGACTCTCCAATGAGTTCAAGTTTATTTAGAATAAACAATTGTTGCACTAGTGAATATCCAAGACAAGCCCTAGGAGATGGCCAACCTGTTGGAATTTGAATAAAGTCTACACCGTCTTTTTTAGCAAGTTCAATTAATTTACCCCCACTGGAAACGACAACAAGTTTAGCTCCTGTTTTACTAATCTTGTCGTAAGCATGCAGGGTTTCTTCTGTATTCCCAGAATAGGAAGAACAGATTGCCAATGTATTTTTATCTACAAAAGCTGGAACTGAGTAGCCCTTTCCTATGAGATAAGGAACTTTGGATTCTTCTCTTATAAATTCAGAAACAAAATTTGCTCCTATTCCTGATCCCCCGAGACCAGCAACATACACCTTTTGGATATCTGTAGAGTGTGGCTGTATCTGTGCTTTCTTTCCAATCTCGATAGCCTCATTGAGTTGAGCTGGAAACTTTTCAATTAATTCATTCATCATAATAGTTCAAAATTAAATTTATCTAGCTATTCATACTTAGTTTTTCTTTATTTAGTCAATTTCAAACGCGTTTTTGTGTTCTTTCTTCTTTTTTTGATCCTCATTTGGACATTTCTCTTTTATCTTTACCTATGTCCAAAACTCAAGAAACAGGTAAACAAGGCGAACAGCTTGCAAGAGAATACCTGACAAGTCAAGGATATAAAGTTTTAGAATTAAATTGGAGATATAAAAAAGCGGAGATAGATTTAATTTGTTCCAAAGATGATCAAATTGTCATTGTTGAAGTCAAGACAAGAACAAGTACATATTTTGGAAAACCGGAAGAGTTTGTGAGTCAACATCAACAAGATTTAGTTTTTCTTGCAGCAAATGCCTATTTGGAATTAAACAACATTGAAAAAGAATTACGGTTTGATGTGATTGCCGTAGTCCTAGAAAATCCGCAGCAAGTAAAATTAAAACATATTCAAGATGCATTTTATCCTGGAGAATTTTAACTACTAATCATTAACCCTTTTAAAATTAAACTATGAAGTTTTCAATTCTCTTTCTTCTTATTCCTATTCTCTCTTACAGCCAGGGACGATTTGATGATGTAGTAATAAAAACAGAAAAGCTTACAGATAATATTTTCATGCTTGAAGGAGCGGGCGGAAATATTGCTGTATTGATTGGAGAGGATGGTACACTCATGGTAGACTCTCAATATGGAGACTTGTCAGAAAAGATCAAATCAGCGATTCAAACGCTATCATCTGCTCCTATAAAATATTTAGTAAATACGCATTGGCATGGTGATCATACGGGAGGAAATGGCAACTTCAATGATAGCGGCGCAACTATAGTCGCGCATGAAAACGTAAGAGAACGTGTGAGCACAGATCAAGTGATGAAAGCATTTGGAAGAGAAGTAAAAGCGAGTCCAACTAAGTTCTGGCCAGAGATAACATTTGACCAAGGAATGGATCTGCACATGAATGGACAAGATATTATGGTTATTCATGTAGATAATGCGCACACAGACGGGGATGCGTTTGTATATTTTGTTCAAGCAAATATTCTTCATATGGGCGATGTTTTTTTTAAGGACAGATTTCCATTTATTGATCTAGGATCAGGAGGAACTATAAATGGATATATCAAAGCAGTTCAGGCTGCACTCATGATTTCTGACAGCGAGACTAAAATTATTCCTGGTCATGGTGCTATGGCAGACCAAAATGACTTGATGAATTACCATACAATGTTAACAACTATGAAGAATAGAGTTCAGAGGGGAATGGCTGAAGGCCAGAGTGTAGAAGTTATGAAAACTGCTGGATTAGATAAAGAATACGAATCTTGGGGAACTGGCTTTATAAAGTCTGACGTTTTCATTAATACGATCTGGACAGATTTGGATCGTGAAACCAATTAGATTTGATCCCAGGATTCTTATAAATAATAAATATGGATATCGGAAAATTTATTTCTACGTGGTCACCCACTTTTTTTACAGTTCTATTTGTCATTGGTATTTACTATATAGTAAAATATGTTTTAGATAGATCCTCTAAAAAAGGCGTAGAAGACAGATCCTTATTAAGAACAATAACGCTTTTTTGTATTTTCTTAATAGGAGCAATTATTATAATACTCGCTATCCCAATGCCTGAAAGTTTAAAAGGCCAGGTTACAAGTTTGATAGGAATTGTAATCTCTGCAGTTTTGGCTTTGAGTTCAGCTACTTTTTTTGGAAATGGTTTAGCCGGCATTATGCTTCGCTCAATTAATAATTTTAGGACTGGAGACTTTATCCAAGTCAATGATCATTTCGGAAGAGTTTCAGAACGTGGCCTATTTCATACAGAAATCCAAACTGAGAATAGAGATCTTATCACTCTCCCCAATATGATGTTAGCTACAAATCCGGTCAGAGTGATCAGGGCATCTGGAACCTATGTAGAAGGGGTGGTTTCTTTGGGTTACGATGTCAATCACAATAAGATTAAAGAAGTTCTCTTGAAAGCCGCTAAGAAATCAGATCTAGAAGATCCCTTTGTTCGTGTAACAGAACTTGGAGATTTTTCTGTTGTATATAAAGTATATGGATTGCTCAAAGACGCTAAAACGATTATAACTGCCAAATCTAAACTCAACAGCCAAATGCTAGATGCCTTGCACGACGCGGGTATTGAAATCGTTTCTCCAAGCTTCATGAATCAAAAACAAACCGGCGATACGATCTTCATTCCTAAGAAAGTAAGGCAAAAAGCTGAAGTGCTGGAGTCAGAGAAATCAGAAACACTTGTATTTGACAAGGCAGATGAAGCAGAATCCATTGAAAAAAGAAAAGATACACTTGCAGAGATAGAAGCAAAGATTGCAGTAGTGGAAAAAGATCTAAAAACTGCTGATGAAGAAGGAGCTGTTGCAATGAATGCAAAATTGGAGAAACTTAAACGTATACGTGAAACAATGAGTGAACGTATTGACGTGAAAATGGAAAAGTTAAGTAGTGAGTAGGAGGTTTTTGTAGCAAATCAGAAATGCATGGAGGTTTAAAATTATATCTAGAATGATTTTGAGGAAATAAAATTGCTTTTATTTTTTAGAAACTAGAATTTTTAAGTTTTCATTTCTATAATCCTTCGCTAATAATATTCTACTCCACCAAATAACCCAAGATTGCTAAATCCTCCCAATAATTTGTATACGACTTATTCACTACCAAGGGGTTCTCGATCCCAAGGGGAGTAATTTTTGACAATGGAGCAAATGCCATCGCCATCCTGTGATCCTCATAAGTAAGAATTGTAAGGCTTTCATCCAGTGGAGAAATCTTACCGTTCAACATGTAATAACTATCTGCTGATTTTGCGGAAAACTGTTTAGGAAGAGCAACAAAACTTACATTTAGTTTTGTCATTTCTTTTGAAAGTGCAGCTATCCTGTCCGTTTCCTTTATTTTCAATGTTTGTATTCCAGAAAATATGCCTTGCACCCCTTGTGCTGCACACATGGCAACGAGTGTTTGGCAAAGATCCGGTTGTTCTATCAAATTAAATTCTACTAAAGGAGGTATAGCGCTTCCTGCCTTTTTTAGAAGTACAGCTTTGTTCTGATACTCTGTTACAATACCAAAATTTTCAGCATACTCTGCTATCTTGCTGTCGCCCTGTAAACTATTTTCTTGCAATCCGTTAATTCGGATTTCTCCCGAATTCTGTAAGGATAAACACAGATAAATATATGATGCAGAAGACCAATCTCCTTCTACATAAAAGTCCATTGCATTATACAGACCTTGTTCCACTGTAATCACATTCGTATCCCATGAAAAATGTGCTCCATATCGTTTCATCAAATTAAGAGTCATGAGCAAATAGGGTTTTGACACCAGGTCTCCATCAATTTTCAATTTGAGTCCATTGGGCAAATATGGAGCTATTAACAAGAGTGAAGATAGAAATTGGCTGCTCACAGATCCATTCATTGATACCTCCTGTCCTATTTCTCCTTTAGCTTCACCAATTTGCAAAGGTGGATATCCTTCCTTCCCTAAATATTGGATATCAAAACCCAAACTCTTTAAGGCATCTACTAAAGGACCTATTGGTCTTTCTAACATTCTACTTGACCCAGTAAGCGTCTGTGTCCCCTTTTTTAAAGCTAGAAAAGAACAGAGAAAACGAAATGTCGTCCCGGCATGACCCGTATCATAAATATTACCTGCATGCTTCAATAAATTATCAAGTGTGACCGTATCATGGCTACTTGATACATTCTCAAGAGCAAATTGTTTTTTTGAAAGAGCTCTGATGATAAGTAATCTGTTAGATATACTTTTTGATCCAGACAGGTTTATTTCAGCCTTGGGAATGTCTGCAGATTTAGTAATAGAAATTGTATCCATAGTTTCTTAAGTGTGGAAGATAATTATTCTTCTTCCTGTTTCTTATTAAAACCAATGGATCTATGATTTTCATACCGCAGAATGATTTCCTTTACTAATCTATGCCTAACAACATCCTCAGCTGTTAAGAATATGTAGCCTATTCCATCAATCTCCTTGAGTAAGTCAAGGGCAGTATATAAGCCAGATTTTTGATGCCGGGGTAAGTCTATTTGTGACAGATCTCCAGTAACGATACATTTAGCATTTGGTCCCAGTCTTGTTAAAAACATTTTTAATTGGGTGGAAGTACAATTCTGTGCCTCATCCAAAATGACAAATGCATTATCTAGTGTTCTTCCTCTCATAAAAGCAAGAGGTGCAATCTCAATCACTCTATTCTCTACAAATTGATTAAGTTTTTCCGCCGGGAGCATATCATCCAATGCATCGTACAATGGTCGTAGATATGGATCAATTTTATCTTTAAGATCACCAGGTAAAAACCCAAGGCTCTCTCCTGCTTCTACTGCAGGTCGTGTAAGAATAATTTTTTTAATCAATCTGTTTTTCAACGCTAATACGGCGAGTGCTACTGCGGTATATGTTTTTCCTGTACCAGCAGGTCCTATTGCAAAAACAATATCATTTATTTCAGAAGACTCTACAAGTTTCTTTTGATTGCGAGTTCTTGCGGTAATGGGTTTAGCATTTCTTCCGTACAAAATCACATTCTTACTGTTCTTTGTAGACAAATGATTTTCAAACGGATTATCGCCATTTAAAATCTCAATTACGTTTTGATCAGAAAGTTTGTCATTCTCTTTCAAATGCGTAAGCATCATTTCTATTTTCCTCTTAGCCTTTTGGCTATCCTTTTTTTCTCCAGAAATTTTAATATTACTACCCCTTGATGTGATGGTCAAACCTGGATAGGCTTTTTTAAGGAGGTTTAATTTGCTGTTTTTCTCGCCGTATAATGCTAATGGATCTATCCCATCAATAGTAAGAATTATTTCACTCAATAGTACCTTCCTGTTTGTGTTTACGAATTAATGTTAACTACTCTATAAGTACAAAGTTACGTTTATTTACAATGCCATGTGAGTTGAAATATAATTTTAGTAATTCGGATTCAAATACTATCTAAGATTGGCTTAATATATATACGCGATATACTCCTAATTTACCGTTCAGCTATATTATCAATTGACTTTTAATAAGCTATACCTAATAATATTTATTTACAGCTGATAACTTTAGCTATTAAGATATTTCATTATATATTAAAATATTCCGTCATTTGACCTGTGGAATATAGATCATGCAATTAATAACATTAACAACAGATTTAGGAAAGGACGACTACTTTGTTGCTCTTTTAAAAGCTGAAGTTCTTTCATTTGCAGGAATGGACACTACATTTATCGATGTCAGTCATTCCATAGACTCCCAAGACATCCAGCAAGCTGCCTTTTTCCTTAAGACTACATATGGAAAGTTTCCTAAGGGGACAATTCACATATCCTGTGTTTACAGTTATTACAGCAGTAAGTATGAAATCATTGCATTTGAAAGAGATGGCTTCTATTTTATGGGTCCCAACAATGGTTTATTTAGTCTATTGTTCCCTGATCTCAAAAAAGAAGAGGTATATAAGGTAGAGCATGATACCCACGAGGTGAATAAATTAATAGGTCATGCAGTGGCTTGTATACGCAACAATTTATTCCCTAATGAAATGGGTTCACAGGTAAAGCAATTAAATACAAAACTTGCACTTCAACCAGTAACTACAAGTACAAACATCCGTGCGACGATTATTCATATAGATCACTTTGATAATTTAATTCTGAATGTATCTAGAGACGTATTTGAGAAAGTGCGCAAGGGACGTAGGTTTGAAGTATTTTACAAACAACACGAACCCATAGGAAAAATCAGTAAGCATTATGGAGATGTTCCAGTGGGAGATGTCTTATGTTTGTTTAATTCTGCTGATCTCCTTGAGATAGCAATTAATATGGGTAAGGCATCAAGTTTGCTTAGCTTGCAAAAGAATGAAACCGTTCAAATTTATTTCTACGAAGAATGATAACACGTATTGTAAAAATGAAATTCTCTGAAAATCACGTAGATGATTTCAGATCGTTATTCGTAGATGTCAGAGAAAAAATTCGTGGCTTTGAAGGCTGTAATGGTGTAGAGCTTTTACAAGCCATGCATGACCCCACAATTTTCTTCACGTATAGCCATTGGGATTCTGAAGAAGCCCTAAATAATTATCGGCATTCTGAATTGTTTGGAGCCACTTGGAAAAAGACCAAGGCTATGTTTTCTGAACGTGCAGAAGCTTGGTCAGTTAATAAAAGGGAAGATTAGATGCACATCACTTGTCAGACATATAATATCTATTTTGAAGATTCAATTGCTCTCCTTGTTGACCAGCTAGTATTTGATAAGTATTCTTCAATTCTTGTGTTGTGCGACGAGAATACGGAACGGCATTGCTTACCCCTTATAAAAGACCATCTGCCTCCATTTAATTTAGTACGTATTCCTAGTGGCGAAAAAAATAAAACAATTGAGACTTGCTTGGACGTCTGGAGGCAAATGTTAGAATATGGAGCAGATAGAAAATCTCTACTGATAAACTTAGGTGGTGGTGTGATAGGAGATTTAGGTGGTTTTTGCGCTAGCACATTTATGCGAGGCATGGATTTTGTTCAGATGCCTACGACTCTCCTATCACAGGTAGATGCCTCAGTGGGCTCTAAGTTGGGCGTGGATTTAGATGCGAATAAGAACCTTTTAGGAATGTTTAAAGATCCAATTGCGGTTTGTATAAGTACACAGTTCCTTAAGACTTTGGATAAACGCGAACTAGTCAGTGGCTATGCTGAAGTTATAAAACATGCACTCATAAAGGATGCATCCCTCTGGAAACAATTAAAAAAGATCACACAACTGGACAGCGATGATATCCCCTGGGAAAAGCTGGTCAGACAAAACATTGAAATAAAAAAGGACATTGTTGTGCAAGACCCTAAGGAGGCGGGATTACGTAAAATTTTAAATTTTGGACATTCAATTGGACATGCTATAGAATCTGAAAGACTCTTGTCAGATCATCCGCTTACACACGGAGAGGCTATTGCAATAGGCATGATATGCGAATCACACATAAGCCATAAACGGGGAATGCTCACAGTGGAGGATCTAAAAGAAATAAGTGATTACATTTTACTTCACTTTAAAAAGGATCTACACTTCTCTCCAAAAATAGAAAATGTACTCTCTCGTATGTCCAAGGACAAGAAGAATGAAAAAGGAGAGAAATTGCTCTCTCTTTTAGATGGAATTGGCACTTGTACGTTTAATGTTGTCGTAGAAGATACTGAAGTAAGTAAGAGTTTAGAGTATTACAAGTCTTGTTAGGAATTTTAAAGATTGAAAATCTTACTCCTTAAAAATATTAATTCTCAACAGATAAATCAATTAAAGTAGATTGCCCATCAGAGATGAGATGGTCAATGAGTATCTCCCCATTTCGCGTAACTGTCAATTTTATTTTATCTCCTGCGCGTTCAAGGTTTATATCTGTTTCTACTCCAAAGAGTGCAATATTATTCAATCTAAAGAAATTCCAATCTTCTGGAAGAGATG
The DNA here is from genome assembly GCA_937967615.1 of uncultured Saprospiraceae bacterium. Classification (GTDB taxonomy): domain Bacteria; phylum Bacteroidota; class Bacteroidia; order Chitinophagales; family Saprospiraceae; genus CALCMJ01. The sequence continues at coordinate 9,457 of CALCMJ010000016.1, read as the reverse complement.
GTTTTATTTTGACTTTACTTAATCCTTTTATTTCCATACCCAATATTCCTTCAGTATATATTCTACAATACAGTGCACTTTCTGCTGAGAGGTGTTTCATATTATTTTCTGGGTAAGCTTCCACAACATAGGGAACATGATCTCCCAGTAAGCGTTTTCTTGAATATTGAGATAATTTTTCTATCCCTATCTCTCTTCCTCCAATTTTTATTGCTCCTCTGAGTGCATAAAGTGTTCCTCTATCCCAAAATAATTCTTGGGCTTTTTTATCCTTATTCAATTCCACTAATATGCCATTCTCAGTCCATAGTTTTTCAAAGAGTGCTGTTAAGGTTCCTTCTTTTCTTTTGTCAATTCCCATGCACAGGGGTAAGCAAATCCAATGTCTCAGATGTTTGTTCTCTTCATAATATTTATACGTATCTAGACCTTCTATATTTGCTCCAAAGTAAGTTTCAATCACATTTTCCATTTCTTGAACCCTTTCGCTATAGAGAACACTCAAATCATTTTTACCTAAGGCTCTAGCTAAAGTACTCGCAAATTTTAATCCACCGTAATACAAACTTGAAGTAGAAAGATTTGCAGAACCTGTCTCTATCCTCCCTTCCATTTCATCTGACTCAGATTCTATCGCTCCAAATGCATTGCGTTTCTTATGGCAAAAATTTAGACTCCATTCCACCATGGGCCATAACTCCTCCGCTATAGCCATATCACCTCTTGCTAAGATATAATGAGATGTCCCATACGCTATCATTGCAGCATCCCCTCTTTCCAGATGGTCCATCACAAAATTGCCGTCCATCTCAAAGGCATAAGCTATTGGATGATCATCCTTTGGCATATTTTTCATGAAATACTTATAGGCATTATACGCAGCAAGCTCTCCTTTTCTATATCCTAAATATGGCGTGAATGGACCCTGGTATTCTATTTGATCATTTGCCCATATCCCTACATAATAATTACCTCCACCTGGAGAATGCACAAGTCCCATTGAAGAATTAAAAATACTCTCTGAAGCTCTAACTTTTGAAAAATAGAATAGCATATTTAGTCGCTCGTCCGGTGTTTCAAGAATCAATTTACTTTTCATTTCTTCAAGGAAATCCATTCTCGACTTTTCTGCTTTATAAAAATTAAAACTTTGAGGGGATTCAGTATTCAAGCTAGCACCAAAATATATTGGAAAACTATACTTTGCTCCTTTTTCTAATTCCACTTCTTTTTTAGCATCACTAAAAGCGTGAAAAACATAGTTACCCTTGTAGCCTTTTTCTCCTACTTCTTGCTTTGTGTTTGTTATTGACAATTGAAGACTTTCGTTGTTCAGATTTTCTATTTCCCATTTTTCAGTTATGAAGCGCTCAGACATAGAAGGATAGATTGTTCTTGTAATTTTAATTCCCTCCACTGGACTATGATAGAAGGAAATCATTCCATTAATTTCAATTGAATCTAGCTTTGATGGTACTATTGTTTTTTGATTAAATGTAAGGCTAGGAAGAACATTATTTGAGACCATTTTTCTAAAATACGCTCTATACTTTTTCCAATCTGGTTCGTTTGTTTTATTATACGTTCGTAGTTGCGGAAAAATGACATCTCTATTGAGCTTGAGGTTTTTGTTCTCATCTATTTCATAAAAGAGAATAGCAGAAACATTTTCGCCGGACATTTCAATATTGTCTTTATGCGGGAGTATGTTTTTTTCTTGGGTAAGATCTAATAGAATGGATTGCCTATCCGTTATTTTCCAATAATCATTTACAATGTTGCCCTCAACTTGTGCTGTGCTAAACTGACATATAAAGAAAAGAACAAAAGACGTGGCAGTGTTTTTCATTTACGTACAAAGTACATTGACCCAAGAAAATTAAGACCTATTTACTCAACAACTCTTCCTTCAATAAACGCTTCTACAACTATAGGATCTGTATTTGCAATAATGTCAAGTGTCTTGTGAAGATCACCTGGCTTTTCATTTGTGCTATCATAAATAGCCTTTATCGCCCCTTGCTCTCCAGGTTTAATTATTTCTTTTGTCCATTCCATATTGGTGCATTTGCAAGCACTCACTAACTCTATTTGAAGATCAGCGTTGCCCACATTTGTGAAAAGAAAAGTAAGTTCCTTCTTTTCTCCCTTTTTGATTTCACCTATGTTAATAGTTTGCTGATCAAACTTGATAACTGGAATTGCATTTTGTTTATAAATCTCTAATAAAGGATAACGCATTTGTGATTTAATACTCTGTCCTCCCCCTGAAGGTCTTGTTACCGTTGTTCTCTTTCTTATTTCAATGGTCTGCGGACCTTCCAATATTTTAAATTCTGTTCTTCTGTTGATTCTATGTTCATCGTCACTACAGCGCTTTCCGTTTACACAATGATTTAGGATGACACTTTCACCATATCCTTTGGCGACAATACGTTCGTCAGAAACTCCTCTTTCTAATAACCAAGCTTTGGCCGAATCTGCTCTTCGCTGAGAAAGTTTTTCATTATAAACAGAGATACCTACAGCATCAGTATGTGAAGACAGTTCAATAATCATTTCAGGATAATCATTCATCAAGCCTAAAATTAAATTGAGGTCAATCTCTGCATCTAGAAGGATCTTGTCATCATCAAAATCATAATAGATATTATTCATTCGGATGGGCTCATTGATTGTAAGAATTTCCGTCTCTGGTTCTACTACAACTTCTGGCTCCACCACCTTTGGTATTTCTCGTAGTGTTATTGTTTTTTCAACTGTGAAGTCATCAAGAATTCCTGCAGTATTAAACGTAAGAGAATCTGGGTAGTATCCATCTTTTCTCACGACGACTTTATATGTTCTGTCAGATTCCAATAGATACCTGTACTCACTCGCATTAGGTTCTGATTTCGTCTCTGGGTATTCATCAACTCCCGTGTCGCTCATTTCCATTGTAGATCCTATGAGAGGACCGTTTTCATCTTGCACCATTGCAAGAAGATCTATAACGATATCTCTAATTTCAAAACTAAAAATATCATCACAGCAAGTTTCACTTTCTAATTTTCTTTTCTTTTTGTAAGGTCTGTTAGATACTAAATATCCCTTCACACCATCTGGATTAAATCGCAAATAGATATCATCGTAGGAAGTATTATATCCTTCACCCATATTCTCAGCATTTGTCCAGGAAGATCCTGTCCAAGTGGTATAATAGATGTCCATTCCACCTATAGTTGGATGTCCGTTTGTACTAAAGTATAGTGTCCCGTCATTGTAAAACGGTGTGACTTCGTCTCCTGCAGTATTTATTTCTTCTCCTAAATTATTAGGTGTGCTAAACGTGCCATCACTAGCTATAGTAGAATAATATAAATCGAACCCACCATATCCACCAGCCATATCAGAAACAAAAAACAAAACACTGTTTCCGAATAGCTCACCAGGTGCAGGGTGTTTAGCAATATATTCACCATTCACTCCTTCTACTTCTTGGGCTGGACCCCAGCCGCCTCCTTGCTTTTTACTCATGAATATCTTGGACTCTGATAGAAAGTTTCCTCCTAGACTTTGTCTATTAAAGTACATGATATCATTACGCGTATCAAACGATAGATTTGCAGTATGAAATCCTTTTCTATTTATTTCTTCTCCAAGTTCCGTGGGTGCCTCATATTCTTTATCCCCTTTTCTATTCTCTCCCATTGTAGTTGTGTAGATCTTTGCATGGTAGTCATCTTCTTCCTCTATCTCAATTATATCTTTTCTAAGAAAAGAAGCAAAATATAATGTTCCATCACTTGCCTCCATGGGAGAGTATTCTGAAAATGCAGAGTTGATCTTATTATTTAATGGCTTGACATCTACTTCAATGTTTTCTTCTAAACTATCCAAAAGCTTTATTCCCTTAAGTTCATTATAACTTAGTTGTTTAAGACTGTCGTTAGATGTTAGGTCAAGAAATTTTAAAAACTCCTCAATAGATTTTTCATATTTTCCTTGCTCCTTGAGAAGCTTAGCTAAAGTGTAGCGTTCTTCAATCAAGAGATTTTCCTTATCTCTGCCAATCAATCTTGTATACCAACGTTCAGCACTTTTATAATTTCTCAATTCATAATGCAAGCGAGCAATAGTAACTGCTACGCTTAAATCTTTTTCTTCTTTGTAGGCTTTGCTATACCATTCAATTGCGCTGAAGTAATCTCCCAATTCCAGTGCTTCGTCCGCAAGCTCCACCATTGTCTCATGCTTTATCTCATTATAGATTTGAGCATCAAGATTCAGATTGCAAATTGTAAGTATGGCTAAGAAGTAGAATAGTTTTTTCATACGTCTACAGTTGTAATGCTTTTTCATTTTTTGGAATTAGAGTTTAGGACAGAAAATTACTGGTTTAAGAGATGGTTTCTTAGCAATTTGAAACACATAACTAATGCCCACTTCAAACGTCTCTTGGGCAGCGTCTCTTACTCCTCCTGCTACAAGATCATAACCAAATCCTGCACGTATATTTTTATAGTCAACACCAAACAAAATCTGTAAGGCTTCTCCAAATCTATATCCTAAACCTCCATTAAGTACAAGAGGTTTTTTGGGATTCAGTTGGTAGCCAAATTTAGCCTGTGCGTTTATGTTAGTAAACAGCCCATCTTTTTGGAAAATTATGGCTGGTTTAAAATTCATTTGTTTGCCCATCTGTGCTCGCATTTCTGCAAATCCAATAAATCCTATAGACTTATCATCTCTACTTCTAGAAATACTCTGGTCGCCAGTAAGAATATGAGTGATGTTCAAACCAATTTTAAAGTCTGTCTTCTTAGAGTATGATGCAAAAACTGCTCCTATTGAAACATCTGGATAAGATCCTGTTGCTTCTTGATTCTGATCAAACTGGAGTGCATTTGGTCCTGTAGAAAGTAACTCGTTAGCTCCTGTTATGTTTGTTCCTGCAGCAGCATCAGTCCAAAACGTCAGATTGTCATTTTTGAATGCACGATTAAACAAGCCATATTGAGCACCTAGACTAAAAACCGAAGTTCCCTTTTTACCTAAGCTAAAATGATACGCTGCACTTAAATTTTGGAATCTATTTTTATACACGCTATTTCGCTCAAGGTCTTGCGCAAAATTAATACCAACAGCTATCCAATCCTTTTTTCTAAATCCTCTTAATACATTTCCATCTGCATAAATAGAGGCAGTAAGAAAAGGTTCAGATGAACTTGAAAATTCATTGGACTTGAAATATTGGTCCCGCACTATGCCTCCAACTCTGAAAGTGCCCTCATAGGATCCAATAAGGCCTGGATTCACATTATGCGGTGCAAGGTCAAATAGTGTAAAATGCAAATCTTGCGCCCCTAAGTTCAGGCTCAATATAATACTCAAGAAAAATGTAATCTTCTTTAACATCATTGGTATAGTTTGATTTTGAAAGATAAAGGTATTTTCCATGAAATTTGATTCAAAATGAAGGAAGAAACCGTATTCTTTTCAATATTATGTTCAAAGAGACTAAATTAATATAATATTGCATAGCTAAACCAATTATCACAGTTGTTTATAGCGATAATGAGAACACGATTAACATCAGTATTTGTCCTTTTTTGCCTCTGTTATAGCCTTAGTTCTCAGGAATCTTTGGATACATTGCGCTTTTTTGAACCCTCACCGGTATTTCACCAGTCCAGATTCTATAAAGCATTAGCTTTTTCTAGCACTACTTATACTGCATTTTCAATAGGTTTATACAATGCTTGGTATAAAAAATACGATCAAGAATCCTTTCATTTTTTCGATGATTGGAACGAATGGCAGAATATTGATAAATATGGACATTTATATACTAGCTACTTTCAAGGTGTTCTTTGTTACAAAGGCGCAAAATGGACTGGTCTTTCTGAAAATAAATCAATATTGACAGGTATTATTTGTGGGAGTTTGTTCCAGAACACTATTGAAATTATGGATGGTTTTTCATCAAAGTGGGGATTCTCCTTGACTGACTTTGCTGCGAATAATATTGGTTTGGCCACATTTGCACTACAACAAAAGTATTGGAATGAACAACGTATACTATTTAAAGTCTCCTCTGCTCCAATATCATACTCTGACGCAATTTTACTTTCTACAAATGGCACTTCCAGTTCATCATTAAACAAACGAGTGGATGACCTTTTTGGCAGTAATTATTATGAACGTTTTCTTAAGGACTACAATGCACAAACTCTTTGGATATCAGTAAACGTTGATGCTTTTCTACCTGAAAATAATTCTTGGCCTGACTGGCTAAATCTTGCAGTGGGTTATAGCGGCGAAAGTATGTTTGGTGGTTTTGAAAATACATGGACTGAGCAAGATGCCCAATTTATTCTTGGTCCAGAATATGATAGATACAAACAGTTTATTTTAGGTTTCGATATAGACCTCGATAGAATTCAAACAGATAATGCCTTTCTTAAAAGTTTATTTTCAGTATTCAATATCTTTAAATATCCTGCACCTGCAATTGAATACAATACAAGAGGTGAGTGGAAATTCCACCTCCTATTTTTAAACTAATCTATTTATAGCCCTAGGAATCTTTAATCGATTGCTTCAACTTTTTTGCTGACTGCAACAGAGAAGTACATAATACTTACCCCCGCAATAATACATACCAATATTGTTGGCCAATTCTGATAATTTGAAATACCAGAGACATGCAAAACAAAAACTAAACTAATAGCCATGAACAATATTCTAAATATTTCCATTGCACTTGCCCATCGTTTTGATTCTAAAATTCCTCCCCAACTGATTATCATAAAAAATATTCCTGTTGAAAGCAGAATACGATGCATATAATCTAAAGGCACTTGTAAATTAATCGTGAAGAATAAAAAAAGAATACCAATAGCGACTTGTGCAATTAAATAATTCTTGGAATTGAACATTGCATGACTTTCGTACTTAGTTTGTTGCTCCAATGAATATCCTACCCTCCCACCATCTTTGTATGGCTCTAGATCACGAGGTCGCCAACCCAAAGGCATAAACCAAATTCTTATCTTATCCCAAACATACTCTGTCTCCTTTGCATCATCCCAAAGTTGTTTCCAAAACTGAAAATTAATATGGATTGGATTCCAAGTGCGTGGAGGATGTGTAATACCATAACAAACTTCTTCAACTTCCTCTTCAAAAGATCCAAACCACTTATCCCAAACTATCAGAAATTCAGAAAAATTCTTATCAATGTACTGCGGATTTACTCCATGATGGACACGGTGATGTGATGGAGTAACAAACCACTTCTCAAACCACCCTAATTTTTTGATAACTGTCGTATGATGCCAATACGCTAACAATAAATGAACAGCTGCAACAGAATACACTGCCTCAGGACTATAACCCACTAAAACGAGAATCCAATCAAAGAATGCAAATTGAAATAACCTTTGAGTAAAACTTGCTCTGATTCCAACTGAAAGATTCATCTCTTCTGAAGAATGGTGGGCCATGTGCGCAGCCCAAAAAATATTGATTGTATGACCAGCCCTGTGAAACCAATAAAAAATAAAATCCTGGAGGAGTAACAAGAAAATTAAACTGTACCAAGTTATGGGAATCTCAAGGGGAGTTAACTCAAATAAATATCCATACCACTTATATACAAAGAATGCTACTCCTAGATTGACACATTGGTTACCTATCCCAGTACCCAGATTTGTGATGGTATCTTGAAAAGGATACTTCCCATTCTTATTCCAAACGCAATAAATAATCTCAAGGATTAATAAGAGAACAACAATGGGAGTAATAAACGCGTAAACATTCATGATCGTAAATATTGAAACTACTTTTTACAATCTAAACCTTGGGATTCAAAAAAGGCAATTGACTCCGCATAACTCGCTGTTGCCGTGAATGCAGTGTCAACAACATTATTCGTTCTGGTAATTGTACCATCTTCGTTGTCACAAATGGTCCAGTCTTGATTCGTATTAGTACAGGATTGGCATTCTTTATCACAGGAACAAGAAACCCATACTATGGAAAACATGATAGCACAAATCAACAATAGATATCTCATATACAGTTTTCATAAATATAGGGATATTTAGAAAGAATGCATGCTCAAAATATCACAGTAACATCCCCAGCAAAGATCTCTGTTGTACCATCTCCAAATTCTACTTGTACATGGTATACATACACGCCAGGAATTACATTCTTTTGATTATACTGCAGATCCCATCCTTCCATGCCATTGACAAAGACATTTCTTTCTAAATAAATACGTTCGCCCCAGCGGTCGTAGATCTCAAATAAACTCAGTTTAGCAAGGTCACTCTGCGCGAATATTCTAAACTTCTCTTGCAGCCTGCCCGTGATGATATTGGGAATGTAAATGTTATCTGTGCGTATAAGTTCTATATTGAAAAAATAGCTCTCTAGACATCCTTCCGCATTTTCAATAAGAATTTCTATCTGCTCATCCTGCGTTGCAATTAATTCTATTTGTATGCAGTTACCATTTTGGTCTGTCTGTATACAAGCATACTCATTTACAATTGTCCAGTTCAAACTATAATCTCCATTGACCTCCAACTCAGAAATATCTATTACTACCGATTGTCCAAATTCTAAGACATAGGATTCTTCGCTTATGTTGTTAATAATAAACGCATCCTCTTCTAAGCTCACCTCTCCAATCTGCAGTTCACAGTCATCTGTCAGCAAGTAGGATAGTTGATAATTTCCTGCTCCTAGATTCTGTATAAAACCATCTGAAGAAAGACTGGCTTCTTGTCCATTTATCAAAACCGGAAATGCTGCATCCCATAAAATCTGTATGGATCCAGCCTCATCGCAATAGGGATCTAAGGCGAAAAGTCCTACTTGGATATCCTCTAAGTCTTCAACAGTAAATGAACCATTTGTTGTGCACCCGTTTATGTCACTGATCACTACATCATATACGCCAGGTCCCAGGTCTTCAGGATTTGTTATGCCATCCCAAATAATAGTATAAGGTTCTGTACCTCCTTGGATGTTCAAATCTATGCTTGCATCGTCTACGTTGTTACAACTTATAGGATTTACCATGCCGCTGAATTCTAGAAGCGGAGGACTGCCAATACTTACATTAATTATTTCTGAACAATTCAAATCATCTACAACTTCAATCTGATAATCTCCCGCAGGAAGATCATCATTTTCTATATCTGCCAGAACACCATTTATGAACACGTTATAAACTCCGCTACCTCCAGCAAGATTCAAATCTATACTTCCAGAAAACTCTCCAAAGCAAGCAGCATCTTCTACCGTGCTTCCTATGCTTATGGCAGCATTACTTGTTATAGTCACATTTACCTCTGACGTGTTTCCAGCCTCATCACTTACTATGCAGCTATAATCTCCATTACATAAATTATTTATTCCTGCTGTTACCGCACCATTATCCCAGTCAAAACTTACCTGCCCT